>CADBAC010000037.1 GCA_902792495.1 Ruminococcus flavefaciens
CCCCTACAAAAACATTCTCGGAGAATAGCCGTATTGTAGGGGCGGACGCCCTCGTCCGCCCGATAATTCCACATTAAATCTGCCTTTATTGACAGACTGGGGGGCGCACAGTGTGCGCCCTTAGCTTGTTTAAAAACCTGTTTCGGGACGCCGAGGGCGGCGTCCCCCACAAAAACATTCTCGGAGAATAGCCGGATTGTAGGGGCGGACGCCCTCGTCCGCCCGATAATTCCACATTAAATCTGCCTTGATTGACAGACTGGGGGGCGCACAGTGTGCGCCCTTAGCTTGTTTAAAAACCTGTTTCGGGACGCCGAGGGCGGCGTCCCCTACAAAAACATTCTCGGAGAATAGTTGTATTGTAGGGGCGGACGCCCTCGTCCGCCTGATAATTCCACATTAAATCTGCCTTTATTGACAGACTGAGGCGCACAGTGTGCGCCCTTTTAGTCTGGTGAAAAAATATTCGTTATCATGCACAGTTTAATGATGAATTCAATTGTAAGATTTGACTGGATGCACAATATTTAAAGCGATACTTTAATTTCTTATTGACACGCTTTAATTTCGGTGCTATAATATAGCCATCAGCTGATAAAACTTTAAAAACTTAAACTGAGACTTTAAAAAAGGAGATGCTGTTATGAACAAAACTATGTCCGAAAAACTCAAAAAGCGTACATTTGCCGACACCGTACTTAGCTGTATCTTTTGCTTTTGTGCAATTGTGGGTGTTGTATATCAGTTTATAGGCTACGTGAATCACCCTAAAATAAAAGAGTACATCAGCAACGGTCTTTTTACTATTGTAATATTCGCTGAATTGTGTTTTCTCTCACTTATTCTCCTTGAGATACGCAAAACAGGAAAACCATTTTCAAAAAAGATAATAACTAAACTTCGTTTAATGGCGATTATTTTGTTTGGCGGCGGACTGATCCCGTCTTATATGACTTCATCCATTTCTGAGAACGAATCCCTTGTTTCTGCAACATTTGATATGCAGAATATACTAATAATAACTTTGGGAGTCATCATCGGAATAATATCGGAAATATTCGTGTACGGTCTAAGTCTCCAGGAAGACAATGACTCGATTGCGTAAGGCGGTGCGGAATGGCTATAGTCATCAGACTTGACAGAATAATGGCTGACCGCAAGATGTCGCTGAATGAGCTTGCGGAAAAAGTGGGAATGACAAACGTCAATCTCTCGAACCTCAAAACAGGCAAGATGAAGGGCATACGCTTCGAGACTATGAATGCCATATGCGAGGCTCTTAACTGTCAGCCGGGGGATCTGTTTGAGCACGTAAATGAATAATATACTGTACTTACTTATTCTGCGGTGAATCCAAAAAGCGGTCACATTAATGTGACCGCTTGGTTTTTATTCCTTTTTACCCTCATTTTCAGCAGGCTTACGCTTGATGGCTACTTTCAGAGTTATCGGATCGGCAGTTCCGTAGAATTCCTTAGCGTTCTCGATGACCTCGTTCATCTTTGCGTTGACACGTTTGAGGTACGGGAAAACGTTGTTCTCGAACTGCTCAAGTTCCTCAGGCGACATATGCTCCTCGCACACCTTGAACTGTGTGTTCAGGTAGTTGTTGATACCTGTGAAAATAATAGGTGAAGCCGCATTAGCCTCCATGAGCTTGCAGATACTTGCAATAAGAGCGGAGTAGAGGTAGTAGATCATGGAAAGCTCATAGTAATCGCCGAAAGAAGGAAGAATCTTCAGTATATTCGTTACATTTGAAGTGAAAGCATCGAACTTATCGATATGCTCCTTGGTGATGTCGTAGTTGTCGATAAGGTCCTTGATACCCATATACTCAGCGGCTCTGATGAAGCCGAGAGTGTTGTTTGACATCGGGTCGCTCTCGAACATCTTATCAGCCACATAAACGGGGAATTCATCAGGACTTCCGCTCATAACAGCGAGGAAGCTGATGAGGTAGATGAGGTCAAGCTTAAAGTCGATGATAAGAGAGTGGCGGCCTGCAATGGTGAGCCATTCCTCGTCCACTTCGATAAGGGTGTGTCTGATTATGGTATACATTTCGGCACACTGGCTGAGCAATGGCTTGAGCGCCTCGGGAAACTCATAGAACTGAATATCGGGTTCGGAGTTTTCGTTTATTTTCATGTTTTCTTTTTCTGCCATAATATTTATCTCCGTTAAAATAATTTATTACAAGCTTAGTGCAGAAGCTTGTCTTTTATTCAGATTATATCATGTAAAGGCAAAAATGTCAATAGCAATTGTCGAATCAGCTTATGATGCAGAAAAATAAAGGTGAAAAAAGGGGAAAGATCAGCTTTTTTAAATGTGAAAAGTTTATGAAATCCCTTGAAATTTTCGGCCTGAACTGCTATTATTAATATGATTGCGATTGAAAAGTCTGCGCATTTCCGCAGGGCTTTTCACAAACAAAGAAAGGAATGACAAGATGGACAAGATAATAAAAGCCTGTGTATCCATATTGCCCAAGCCATTGCAGAATATCTACTACAAGTATGAGGAAAAATGGCTTTACCTGTTCTTCGGCGTACTGACAACAGTTGTAAGTTTTGCTTCCGCAGGACTTGCAAAATTCGTCCTTGAACACGCAGGAGGCTACAGTGCCGGAGATGTAAGCAATATCAGTACTGTATTTTCATGGGTATGTGCAGTTACATTCGCCTACATCACAAACAAGCTGTGGGTATTTGAGTCCAACGCAAAGGGACTGAAGAATATCCTCGTTGAAGGCGGAAGATTCTACGGCGGCAGAGTATTCACACTTGCAGTTGAGTGGGTCATCATGAACATCGGCTTTGCAAAGCTGGGCATCAACTACTGGGTAGTAAAGATAGCAGCAAACGTTATAGTGCTGATACTCAATTACGTTATAAGCAAGATATTTGTTTTCCGCAAGAAAGACGGAGAAGTAGGACAGAATGGCTGACACAATTAAAATAGGAAGAGTCAGCATAAAAAAGACTGCGGCAGTCGCTCCTATGGCGGGAGTCGCTGACAGAGCGTACAGGCTCATGTGCAAGAGGTACGGGGCGGCTTATGTTGTCAGCGAGATGGTCTCGGCCAAGGGAATATGCTACAGCGACAAGAAGACGGCTTCGCTCTGCACTGTTACCCCTGAGGAAAGACCGATGGCGGTACAGCTTTTCGGAAGTGAACCCGAATTCATGGCCGAGGCTGTGAAGATAGTTCTGGAGTATGAGCCTGATATAATCGATATAAACATGGGATGTCCTGTGCCGAAGGTCGTGAATACAGGTGCAGGTTCGGCACTTATGAAGGATGTTCCTCTTGCGGCTAAGATAACCGAAGCGGCTGTGAAAGCGGCAGGCGATGTGCCTGTTACCGTCAAGCACCGTGCAGGCTGGCATTACGGCGAGCCAAATGCAGTGGAAATGGCGAAGGCTCTTGAAGCTTCGGGAGCGGCGGCTGTGGCTGTGCACGGAAGGAGCCGTGACCAGTATTACTCGGGGCAGTCCCACAGCGACATTATCCGTGATGTGAAGCAGGCTGTGAAGATACCTGTCATCGGAAACGGCGATATCACCGATGCGGATTCGTGCGTGAAGATGTACAAGGAGACAGGCTGTGACCTTGTGATGATAGGCAGGGGAAGCTACGGCAATCCCTTTGTTTTCAGTGAGATAGAGGCAAGACTCAGCGGAGAGGACTATACTCCGCCGACACTTGAGGAGAAGATGAAGGTAATGCTTGAACATATCCGCCTTATCCTTCAGCTCAGCGAGAAGAACGAAGAGCTTGCCATGCACGAAGCAAGAAAACACGCAGCGTGGTATATGAACGGCTATTACGGTTCGGCAAAGTTCCGTGGGCGCTGTTATATGCTTTCGTCCTATGCGGAAGCTGAGGCACTGGCTGAGGAGTTCATACAGCTTCAGAAGTCAAGAGAATAAACAGAAAGTATTCGGTGCTATACAAAGCGGACAAAAACACCTTTGGTGTACATAATGCACAATTGGGAAGCCGAAACTTTGTATAGTTGACCAAATGTTAACGAAAAATATTGGAAGCGCCCGAAAAATGGCGAAAATACGTTGTTTTTTCGTGAAAGATTTAAGGTGCTGACTTAAAACAGGGTGTAAATATACATAAGATTGATACAATTGGTAATTGCAAAACGGAAAATTTTGTGATATAATTAAAGTAGAAGAAAAGGGATTTTTGTGAGAAATTACGCACCCTTTCTTCAAAAAGGAGAATATAATGGATCTTAGAAAAATGCGTTCATTTTCAGCCGCTCTTCTCACTGTTATCATGGGAGCCTGCTTCACAGGATGCAGCAATACCCATAACGTGGGCAGTGCCAATGAACAAACGCTCAGCACTACAACATCGACTGAAGCAACTACTACAGCCGAACCCACAACAGAACCTGTCCCCGAGGATAAGGTGGCTCATGTGGTGGCAGTCGGCGATAACCTGATCCACTATTCCGTTTACAAAAATGCCGAGGAATATGCCGGCGGAAACGGATTTGACTTCAGGCCGATCTACAAGGAAGTAAAGTACCTTGTGGAATCAGCTGATGTGGCTGTTATCAATCAGGAAACTGTAATTTCTGAAAGCAATGAGATATGCGGTGCAAACAACGGCGTACTCATATTCAATTCTCCGCCTGAGGTCGCTGATGCAGTGATAGACTGCGGATTCGACGTTATCACTATGGCAAATAACCACCTTCTTGATATGGGCGCTGACGGCCTGGAGGAATCCATCAGATTCTGGAATAAAAAGGCTGAGGAAAACGACCTTACCGTGCTTGGTGCTTATTTAAATGAGGAAGATTCCGAGAACATCCGTATACGTGAAGTAAACGGCATAAAGATCGCCTTCCTCGCATATGCAGAACATCTCAACGGCTTCTCGATCCCCGAAGGTTCATCTCTGAGAGTTATCCTGAACTCGGAAGAGGACGTTATCGAAAGACAGATCAAGAAAGCCAAGGAAATGGCTGATGCTGTCATCGTTTCGGCACACTGGGGCGCTGAGGATACAAACATAGTATCCGATGACAGAAAAGAGCTGGCTAAGAAAATGGTGGACTGGGGCGCAGACATGATCCTCGGAGGCCATACCCACACAGCTCAGACTATGGAATGGATCACCCGTGACGACGGCACAAAGGGATTCGTCTACTACTCTATGGGCAACTTTGTATGCGCTCAGACCGACAACTTCAACGTTATCGGTGAGATGCCTGATTTTGACATAGTTGTTGACGGTGAGACCGATGAGGTGAGACTTGAAAATGTCAAGTGCATCCCGACCATAGTTCACTACGACGACGGGGCATTCTCAAATATGAGGGTCTACCCCTACAGCAAGTATACTGAGGAACTCGCAAACTCCCACGGACTGCCTTATGCATTCCCGATGGGCACCTATCCCGAGTTCAACTGGGACATTGTAAACAGCATAATTGAAGAGAATATCCCTGCTGAATTCAGAGAGCTGGAAAAATAATTCAACTTATTAAAAAAGAGTTAAATAACAGCTTTCTACAGCACTTTTCAAGGAATTCGCCCATTGTGCAAACCGTGCAAAAAATCAATTTGCCGTTTATATAAAATACCAAAAACAGTATAAACCTATTTACTTTTTTTTATCGCTGATATATAATGAAATCATGAATAAATATGGATATGGGATCAAGTATCTCATCACGGCAGTGTGAACAAGGTCTTTAAGCTGTTGACCGCTGTCGTCAGAGTATGCACGACCACAGATCCGCAGCTTTCCGCAAAGCCCTGTACATAGCGGTTTTGCAGAAAAAAGCGCACAGGTCACAGCCTCTGCTCTGTCTGACGTTCATGTATTCATGCGGTCAGCTACACAGCGGCTTTTGTGTGCCGCAATTTAAGACAAGATATAATAAAAGGGGCAGCCGTTCCTTTGTTATATAACATTAATGAAGAAGGAGGAAAAATCAATGAAGACAAACAAGGTAATCGTCGGAGCTATCGCTGCTACGATGCTTTCACTTTCACTCAGCTCACTTGCCCCGGCATTCGCTGCAGGCGAAACAGTGCAGATATCCGCCAGCAATGCGGAGGCAAAGGCAGGTGCTCAGTTCGAGGTGAACGTATCTTTGGCTGACGTTCCAAGTACCGGTATCCAGGGAATCGACTTTGCTGTTACATATGACAGCTCTGTAGTGACTATCGACAAGATCACAGTAGGGGAGATCGCCAACACGAAGGCAGCTTCCGGTGATCAGACAGCATCACTTCTGCCCACATTCGATGTTTCAATACAGAACAGTGAGGGCTACAGCAGTGTTATCTGGTCTACAGCAGTAGAGGATTCATCATACTGGATCAGCAAGGACGGCGTATTATGTACTATCACAGGTACTGTTTCAAGCAGTGCTAAGGCCGGTACAGAAACACCTATCAAGCTTGAAGCAGTCAAGCGTGAGACCTATGTTGGTTCCGGTAAAGACAACAGCAGTATCAGCGCAGGTTATTCTGCAAACGATAAGGCTGTAAAGTACACAGTCAAGGCAACAAACGGTAAGGTAACTATCCCAGGTGAGACAGTTACAACAACAACTACCAAGGCTCCTGATCAGGCTACACTGAGAGGCGATACAAACTGCGATGGCAACGTAGATATGTCAGATGCAGTTCTCATCATGCAGTTCCAGGCTAACCCAAGTGCTTACGGACTCACCGGCAGCAATGCAGGGCACATCACAAAACAGGGTCTGGCTAACGGTGATGTTATCGGCGGTACATCCGGCAAGGGCGGAGACGGCGTAACAGTTAACGACGCTCTGCAGATCCAGAAGTATATGCTTACTCTCGTAACAGAACTTTGATCCGAGATTATCTGATTTGTCCCCCTTACAAAGGAATACAAACCCAATTAATGTATTAAATTAATAGGCTTAAAAACCTAAAGAAAGGAATTATTACAAATGAAAAAGTTTATTTCTGCAGTCACATCATTGGCTATGACTGTAACAATGGCTAGCTCAATTGCTCCTTCAGTAAGCGCAGCTGATGCATCCAAGGGCTTTGCTATCAAGGCTTATGCAGAAGCTGGTTCTAAGTACGACGCAATGGGCGCCAAGGTAACTGTTTCTAAGGACGATATCGCTGCTGGCGATGTAGTAGTACCTGTAGCTGTATATCTTGACGAGGCAACACCTGATACAGAGGCTGTTTCAGTTGCTGTAAAGCTCGTTTCAGACAGCAAGGACGTTAAGAACGTAACATTCACAGATGTTAAGCCTAACACAAACTACTTCCCAGAGAAGAAGGAGTTCACAGCTGCAGGCAAGACATTCTCTACACAGAGAGCTGTTACATTCGGCGGTAAGGTAAGTGCAGTTGGTCAGTTCAACCCTGCTGGTAACTACGAGATCGCTGCTGCTACTTCACAGCCTGAGGCTACAGCTGACAACGCATATATCGGTTGCTCATGGACAAACAATGGTGCTTCATATGCATTCTCAGGCGAAAAGTCCACTGATCACCCATTCTTCGTATTCGATGTAACTCTTCCTAAGGGAACAGCTGCAGGCGATTACAAGCTCGAATTCTGTAAGTATAACACAGACTTCTCAGGTGAGCACGACAACCCAACACCTATGATCGAAACAAGCCAGAGATACACAGAAAAGGCTGGTAACCTCAAGCTTGATGAAATGACAATCACAGTTGAGGGCGAAGGCGCTACACCTACACCTGAGACAACAACAGCTCCTATTGAGACAACAAAGGCTCCTGAAACAACAAAGGCTCCTGAAACAACAAAGG
>CADBAC010000038.1 GCA_902792495.1 Ruminococcus flavefaciens
TGTCCCATATTGAATTCAAGTCTGCCCAGTGGGTCGTCCTTGTCGTTCATCTCGAAATCGTAGGTGTAGGTCGTCTGCTCGGGAGTGATAGTGAGAGTGGTATCTTCCAGATAGCGGATCCAGCCTGCATTAGGAGCGGAAACGCAGACGATTATGTCACGTTCTTCGTCTGCCCATGCGTCGAATGTCACACGGTACTTCTTGCCCTTGATTATCGGCATTTCCGGCTGTACAAGCTGAACGGAATAATCAACATTTCCTTCTTCTTCGGTAGTTATAACTATCATATTGTCACGTATCTCAGCTGCGCCCTTGCCACCTTCAAAGAGGAGGAACTTCCAGTTCTCGTCATCGGTGAGGTCTTCAGCTTCTGAGAAATCGCCGTTGTAAACGAAGTTGCCGTCCTCGAGAGCTTCACGGTAATGCTTCTCGGGCTTTGTGACATTTGTGTCGTACTCGGGCTTCTGGTAAACACGGACGTAGTCAACTTCAAATTCAGCCTTGTCGAAATCGGTAGTCTCATCGGGATCGCCGGGCCATGTGCCGCCGACAGCAAGGTTCATCTGAACGAAGAAAGGCTGATCGAAAGGTGCAGGGTATGGCTTTTCATCCTCGCCCTGAACGGCTGTGAACCAGTCATTTACAGTGAGGTAGAGTTCGCCGTCAATGTACCAGCGCATCTCGCCGGGCTCCCATTCAACGGAATATTCGTGGAAATCATCAGCAAAAGAGCCGTTGTCGAGAACGACAGTGCCCTGCTGTTCACCGTGGGGTTCGCCGTAGTGGAGAGTTCCGTAAGCAGTCTTTACATCGCTGCCGAGAACTTCCATAATGTCTATCTCACCGCACTTAGGCCACTGTCCGTAGTAGCTTTCGTCCTGTGGCATCATCCAGATAGCAGGCCAGAGTCCCTGTCCTTCGGGAACTTTTGCACGGGCAACGACTTTGCCGTAGGTGAAGTCCTTCTTATTCTGAGCAGTCACCTTGCCTGATGTGTAGTAGTCCTTGCCGTCCTTCTCGGACTTGATAGCCTTGATTACAAGGTTTCCGTCACGGATGAACATGTTATCGGTGGATGTGGTGTACTCCTGGAGCTCCTCATTTGTCCAGCCCGGCTCATGGGGCTCATAGTTCCAGATGGATTCGTCGAGAGCGTCGCCGCTGAATTCGTCGTGCCAGAGAAGGTCATATCCCTCGATCTCGGGGACATCTTCTTCCTCGGCAGCGGCAGTTGTTTCCTCCTGTGAAGCCTCGGTAACAGCTTCGGATGAAGTGCTTTCGGGTGTACTTGAAGTGTTGCCGCTGCTGCATCCTGCCAGCATAGCAAGAGCGGATACGGCTGCAAATAACCTGTATTTTTTCATGATCCGTTTCTCCTTCCGTGTAGTTACGGGTAACATTTATTTGACATAATTATAGCATATTTCTTATGAAAAACATATCATTTTTAATACTTTTATAGTAATTTCATGACATCAACCTGATGTCTGCTCAACGGCTGTACAGTCCTGCATATGATTTGCCATATTAGGTATTGACAAATTTAATGCAGTATGGTACAATAAATGAGTAATCTGTCTAATATAACAGTTTTCAAATGGCGAAATGTGTACATATTAAATAATGCAGGGGAGGCTCTATCATGGAAAAAAATGGTACTAAAATGAATATTTCTTTCAATTCTCCCGTTGTGCTCACGTTTTCAATTATATGCCTTGCTGTACTTATAATAGGCACGATACTGCCCGATCAGTTCATGCTGAGGTTTTTCAGCGTTTACAGGGCACCGCTCAGCGATCCGCTGACGTATTTCAGATTCTTCAGTCATATCTGCGGTCACGCAGGCTGGGATCATTTCATAGGAAATATCACAATGCTTCTGGTGGTCGGACCTATGCTTGAGGAGAAGTACGGTTCAAAGAATATACTTTTCGTAATTCTTGCGACTGCCTTTATAACAGGTCTTTTCCACTTCATCTTTTTCACAAATTCGGCGCTTCTCGGCGCAAGCGGAGTAGTATTTGCTTTTATACTGCTTTCGTCCTTCACAAGTATCAGGGACGGCAGGATACCGCTTACATTTATACTTGTTGTACTGATCTATATAGGCGGTCAGATATATGACGGCATCTTCGTCAAGGATAATGTTTCAAATATCACACATATTATCGGCGGCGGAGTCGGTTCAGGTCTTGGCTATGTGATGGCTAAGAACAAGATGGACAATTATCACTGATGCAATAAGGCTAAGGCCTTGAATACAGATATTACAGAATAAAGGAAAATAAATATGCTTAACAGAGTGCGTATAGAAAGTCCCGACGATCTTTTCGCCGATCTTGGAAAGCGCAAAAATAAAGGAGTTTACTTCTACCGTGTAAACGGCTACAACGATACTATACACGATATCATTCTCAGATTCCATGAGGCTGCAAGACAGAACGGCGTTATCATTGAGGGAAAGCTTCAGAATCCCGATAACAACAACCTTGCCTATTATAACGAAATGATGGGCATGGAGTTCCAGCTGGACGCAGGCTTCATAAATCAGCGCCTTGCAAAATGGCTCCCGAGAATGACTCCCGAACAGAGGAGCAACGTGACAGCTGCTATGTTCAGGACTCTTGTGGACCTGAGCAAACATGGCAAGAACGAGAATATGCTGAAAAATACATATATCAAGTTCATGTGCTGGCTGTACTACAAGTTTGAACGTATCGTCAATAAACTGGGCACAGAAAAGCTGCCGAAGATCCTCTATGAAGGTGAGATAAGCAGCTATGAACTGCTGCTCATGAATGTACTGTCTCTTGCAGGCAGCGATATAATGCTGCTTCAGTATAACGGCGATGATGCCTACAAAAAGGCCGATCCCGATCTGTCCATGTCGGATGAACTGGTCATCGGCAGCATGGCTTCATTCCCTATAGATTTCAACCTGAAAAAGCTGAGACAGGAAATGGTGCAGAACCCTGCAAGAACTGCCGCTCCGGCACAGCCATCGGGCGGTGCACACATAAATTTATCGAATATCCAGCGCCCTTCACAGCCGAAGCCCGCACAGCAGACTGCTGCACCTCAGCCGCCTGCACAGCAGGAATCAAAGCCTGTGGTAAAGCTTGACGGTCAGAGAGTCGCAAAGCTTCTCGCTTCAAAGCCGATGATCGCAAACTGTACAAATGTATGGATCAAGGGCAGGATAATCGACGAACTGAAAAAGCCTGTGGTAAATCGTGGAGATGAAGAAAGATTCTTCTACAACTGTTTCTGCAGGATAAGCGGAGTTGAGGACAAGGTCACATATCTCAATGATCTTTTCCAGCTTCAGCTCACTCTGAAAACCAACGGCAGGCAGATGGTCATTATCAATAATGCCCTGGAGCCGCCTTCAAATGAAGAGATTGCAAAAGTCAAAAGAGCCAACTACACAAGCTGCGATCAGCTTCTCGTTAACCTTGTGCCGAACCTTTACGTTCAGTCATGGGGCGAGATGAACAAGCTCATCCAGTGGCACTTCCTCGATTTTATGCAGGAGGAAAGCAAACTTGTCGGCGGCAGTGTCTCAAAGCTTACCAGCAAGGGCGTGTACCTCATCTGCTGGCTCAAACGCTTCAAGCGTCTCTTTGAAAACTGGAAAATGCCCGACGTAAGCTGCTTCTTCTATCTTGGAGGATGCAGGAACGAGAATGAGGAAATGTTCTGCCGCTTTCTTGCGAGACTTCCCGTTGATGTGGTGCTTTTCTGCCCCGACCTTAACAGACAGTGTACCCTCAGGGACGATCACCTCTATGAGGAGCATTACACCGAGACTCTCAAGGTGGATGAATTCCCCGAAGCAGGCGGTTCGATAAGAGTGGCTACTGCCGCTTACCAAGCCGAAAGGGAACTTGATACACTTATGTATCAGGATACGGGAATGTACCGCAATAATCAGTACGGCAAGGCAAACACTATCTGTCTCCAGACAATGTATGAGGAGATAGAGATCCTCTGGGATCAGGAATTAAAGTACAGGCCTAACTTCAGTACAATAGGCGATGAAGTTGTTATGCCTGTTATTTTCGCCAAGGTCTCGGGTGTAAAGGACGGCGATACTGCCGCTTACTGGAGCGGTATCAAGCGCCTTATCACTCAGGATACCATGGTAATAAAGGATGCTCCGCACATCATGCCCAATTCCATGAACCCCGTAAAGCAGTTTGCTACGGATTTCTTCAGAAACGGCAAGGTGCAGAAGCAGAAGATAAAGGAACATCCCGTTTATCAGTACAGCTTTCTGAGAGAATCGGTGCAGGATCACATCCTTGAAAAACTCCAGTATCTCATAGACCAGAGGCTGATAAAGGGTACCTTTGAAAACGGCACGGAGTATACTATAGTCGCTACTGTCCTTAATCTCGAAAAGGACATTGTGAGACTGATACAGAAATTCGATTTCACTAAGAAAAACCCGAAACTTATCTTCATTATGACAGGGGAGAATATGCTCTCTCTGGAAGATACTATTCTTGTTGCATTTCTCGATCTGATAGGCTTTGATATCGTATTTTTCGTACCAACAGGCTATCAGAGCGTTGAAAGATATTTTGCAAAGGAAATGATAGAAGAACATCAGGCAGGCGAGTTCATGTATGATCTCCGAATTCCCGATATGAGATCTGTCTCTGCCAATGCAAAGCGCAGACTGCGTGATAAATTTTTTAAGAGAGGTAAATGATATGGGACTTGATTTCAGTAAAGCAGCTGCTCCTGTTGAGGAAGCTGTAGCAGAAAAAGTAGAAGCAGAGGTTGTCGGCCAGGAGCTCCCTGTTGAGAAGTACGACATCGTAGCCGACAGAGAACAGCTCAATACTCAGCTGGTCGGTTCACCCGAGGTAGATGCTCTCGTAAGCACTATCGAAATAGATAATATAGAGTCTATCGTCACATTCGGCGCAGAAACAGCCGAGGAGATCTCAAAGGCTTCAGACGTCGTTCTCAGAAATATGAATATGACTCAGTTCGACGATTCCACAAAGATGATGAATACCCTTGCCAAGATCATGGGCGAATTCGATATCGACGAGATCAAGGAGGATCCGAGCCTTTTCAACAAGCTTTTCGGAAATCTCCGCAAGCAGCTCGACAAGATACTTGCCAAGTACCACACAATGGGCGATGAAGTTGACAAGATCTTCGTTGAACTCAAGAAGTATGAATCACAGATCAAGGAAGCAAACCGCAACCTTGACACGATGTTCAATGCTAACGTTAACTACTACCACGACCTCGTCAAGTACATCCTTGCAGGTGAGCAGGGATGCCGTGAGATCGAGAACTACATAAAGACCCGTCAGGCTGACTACGAAGCTACAGGTGATAACGCTATCCAGTTCGAGATACAGAACCTGAACCAGTGCCTTATGATGCTGGAGCAGCGTACTCAGGACCTGAGAACTGCCGAAGCTGTTGCTATGCAGTCTATCCCGATGATAAAGACAATGGAATTCACAAACATGAACCTTGTCAGAAAGATCAACTCAGCTTTCATCATCACTCTCCCTGTATTCAAGCAGGCTCTCGCTCAGGCTATCATGCTCAAGCGTCAGAAGCTCCAGGCTGAATCCATGGCAGAGCTTGATAAGAAGACTAATGAGATGCTCTTACAGAACGCCCAGAACACAGTTGCACAGTCAAAAATGGCTGCTATGCTGACATCAGGAAGTTCTATTAAGATAGAGACATTGGAATCTTCATGGAGAACTATCTGCAACGGTATCGAAGAGACTAAGGCTATCCAGGCTGATGCTCAGAGAAAGCGCCTCGAGGATCAGAAGAAGCTCGAGCAGATGAAGCAGGAGTTCAACGAGAAGTACCATATGCCAAATTCAAATAGGTAATAAAAAGGAGGATCACAATTATGCCGATCAATTTATCCAAAGGACAGAAAGTAAGCCTTACCAAGGACAACCCGGGTCTTAACAATATTCTCGTAGGACTTGGCTGGGATGTCAACGCATTCGATTCAGGTACAAGTTTCGACCTGGACGCTTCAGTATTCATCGCTGACGCAAGCGGTCATTGCCCTTCTGAAAAGGAATTCATCTTCTACGGCAACCTTGAGCATTCAAGCGGCTGTGTAAAGCATATGGGCGATAACAAGACAGGTGACGGTGAAGGCGATGACGAGCAGATCCACATCGAGCTCAGCAAGGTTCCTGCAAACCTGGAAAAGATCGCATTTACTGTTACTATATATGAAGCAGATCAGCGCCACCAGAACTTCGGTCAGGTATCAAACGCTTACATCAGAATAATCGATGAAGCTACAAATACCGAGCTTGTTCGTTTTGACTTGGGCGAGGACTTCTCCATCGAGACTGCTGTAGTTGTAGGTGAACTCTACAAGAACAACGGCGAGTGGAAGTTCAACGCTATCGGAAGCGGATTCCAGGGCGGTCTTGCTGCTCTTTGCGGTCACTACGGCATCCAGGCTGAATGATCGTGATATCATAAACGGTTTGCGCCATGGCATTTTTGAGAATTATCGGAAATGCTGTGGCGTTTCTGTTGTATAAATAAGGAAGATAGAATTATGAAAGCAAACATTGCTATAATCGAAGACGATAAGGATATCAGCTCCATACTTGCAAATATACTGAACGAAAACGGCTATTCCTTCAAACAGGCCTACGACGGCTCACAGGCAATGAAGCTGCTGAAAAATGAAAGCTTCGACCTTGTGCTGATGGACCTGATGCTGCCCTATGTCAACGGCGAGACACTCATATACGAACTGCGGAAGATCTCGGATACTCCCGTTATTGTCATTTCCGCAAAGTCAATGATGGAGACAAAGCTGGAAGTGCTGCGTCTCGGCGCTGACGACTATATCATAAAGCCCTTCGATATCAATGAAGTCATCGTCAGGATAGAAGTGGTCCTGAGACGTATGCAGACTACAAAGGAAAAAGATTTTCTCGAAAGCGGCGGTCTGAAGCTGATACTCACCGAAAACAGGGCGGAATTTGAAGGAACCCCTGTACAGCTTACAGCCAAGGAAATGAGTCTGCTGGAACTTTTCATGAAGAATCCGAAGAAGACTTACACAAAGGCCGAACTGTACGAAACGGTATGGAATGACGTTTACTACTACGAGGACAACACCATAAACGTCCATGTCAGCAACCTCCGCAATAAGCTGAAAAAAGTCTCGGGCAAGGATCATATCGAGACCGTCTGGGGCATCGGCTATCGACTCAGGAGCGAATGATATGTGGATGATCGCAGCTTTAGCCGCTATTGTCTGCTGTGTGGTGCTTGCAGTATATTTGCTGGCGCTGAAACGGCAGATGAGAAATATTTCAAAAGAACTTGACAGAACTGCAAAGCGTTCCTACACTCGCCATGTAAGGATCCCTCTTTTCGACAATGATCTGAATAGTCTGACATCGGCTATAAACAGGGAGATCGACGACAGAAAGCGGATGAAGATAAAGTCAGAGGAAACAGAAAAGGCTCTCCGTCAGGCAATTTCCGATATCGCCCATGACCTTCGTACACCTCTGTCGGTCATAAAGGGCGAACTCCAGATAATGAACGGCAATCCGGCAAACAGTCCCGAACAGAAGCATTACATAGATGTGTGTATCAGGAAGACAGACGAACTGAAAAATATGGCTGACGGCTTCTTTGAACTGGCCCTGCTGGAAAGCCGTGACGAATGCCCCGAACTGAAACGCATCAACGTGACGAATCTGCTCATGCAGTTCGTAGCCGAAAATGAAGGCCTGATACGGCTCAATGATCTTGAGCCCGAGATAATA
>CADBAC010000039.1 GCA_902792495.1 Ruminococcus flavefaciens
GCGATATCCGTGTAACCCGAGAAGTCGGCGTAAACCTGTAGCGAATAAGCGAAAAGGGCAATCAGGTTTTCAAGGCCGGTAAAGAGGAGCGGCGTATCGAAAAGCCTGATATCGTCTGCTCCACGGATGATTATATCCGATATTTTCGGCGCTATGTAGGCTCTTATGGAGCGCTCGAAGCAGAACTTCAGGTAGTCATTGCGCTGTTCCGCAGGGATATCGCAGATGATGATACCCTCATACTTTTCTATCAGTTCACGCACCTTGTCCTCGGGTTCGCTGATACTTACCGATTCGCATATCATGTACTTGTCCACTCGCTGACTCATTTTCATGACAAGAGCCGCCGCCTGCTTGCTTCCGTAGATTATTACCAGCTTTCTCGGCGGATAGATCAGGAAGTAAATCTTACCAGTCAGCAGTGTCCATATGGCAATAACTCCGAAGTGGACGAATGTCATCTGCAATATAGGCGAGACTTTCATGAAGTCACGGCCGATAAGACTGATGAGGAAATAACTCACCGTATTTACGCAGACCATTGATATCATCTGCGAATAGAGCATATCCGTCTTTTTCAGATAGCCCAGTTTAAAGCCGCCGTATGCCTTGAAGAAAAGCCATATCAGCAGACAGTAGATGGCGATAAGTGTCCAGTTTCCTCGTCTGTAATACGGAAGAACGATGGCCTGACTGTAGTTTTCGTACCACACATAGGCGAATATGCCTGTCAGTATCCCCATCAGCACCAGTGCCGAAGCAAAGGTGATAAGTCTTTTATATCTGTCTCTTTTACTCATATCATTATTATCGGGCGACCAAATATGGTCTGATTCCTTTTATTATCATTGCTTCACATTTTTACTGCCGCCCATATGTACCGAAACCGAGAAGATACCTGCCTCGTTTTACAAAAACCTGCCATAAAATACAGCATAATGCACAGTTTTTCCCATACGCAGATTCTGACAGGATATCCTTCACGGTGTGGTTATAATATAGATGTGTAGTCTTCGGACTTGCCGTCTTTCCTTCTCATTCCGAGAACTGAAAGTACCACGGCCGCCGTGACGGGAATGACGCAGGGGATAAGTCTGCGCTTATACATACTGCTTATCCGTTCAATTTCAAAGTTGCTCGACCAGCCCCTGATATCGGCATAATGGCAAAGATTGTTAAGCATGACCATGCAGATGATAAATCCCAGAGCTAAAAAAATGACCGACAGTATATTTTTCGCTTTTTTCCGGCTTCCGCACATTACAGTTCCTGCCGTCATAAGCAGTGCGGACACTATAAAATACACCCCTGTCAGGGTCAGAAATTTGCCGTATGAGGCATGATTGTATAAAAGTCCAAGTCCTGTCATAACAGGCATAAAAAGGCAGTATACCGCCGAAAGCAGCAGTATCGCCGCTTTCAGGAGATGTACCGCTTTAACGGTTGATTTTCTCATTTATGTCTCCGATTTTCATTTATAATTTTCAGCTGTGTGATAATAATAGTATTGTTCACCCTGCAAGTGAACACGAAAGGAATGACTTGATGCATATCAGAAAAATTATGACAAAAACCGCCGCAGCTCTATTATCTGCGGCTCTTGCGGGATTATTCACCACCGCAGGCTATTATTCGGCAAGGCTCCCCGATTCGCTGACTTCCTCTTTCGGTGAGGAACTGAAAATAGCCCAATATCCCGAAATAAAGCTTTGCTTTGGAAATGTGGGCGGCGATGACACTGCTACCCTTTCCCTTTTCGGGGCGATACCCGTCAAGAACATCGAAGTCAGACAGGCCGATGCTCCCGTATTCTTAGCAGGCGGAAGTCCCTTCGGGATAAAGCTTCTCATGGAAGGAGTAATGGTCACAGGTCTGGGCGATGTAAAGACCGAAAGCGGTAACGCAGTCTGCCCTGCCGCTGACGCAGGCCTGAAAACAGGGGATATCGTATGTTCTGCCAACGGAAAGCCGCTCACATCTAACCTCCAGCTGCAAGCCATAATCACAAGAAGCGGCGGCAGTCCCATACCTTTGTCGGTACAGCGTGACGGCGACAGCTTCGACACAGTGCTGAAGCCCGTATATTCGGACAAAACCGAACGCTGGACAGGCGGTATGTGGGTGCGTGACAGCATCGCAGGCATAGGAACGATGACCTTCATTGACAAGTCCACAGGCCGTTTTGCAGGTCTGGGACATCCTATATGCGATTCCGACACAGGCGGCATGGTCCCACTTCACAGCGGCGAGGCCGTACCTGTTGATATCACCGACACCAAGCGTGGCGGCCGTGGTATCCCCGGCGAACTTCACGGCCGTTTCAATTCGGGCGGAAGCTTCGGAACTCTCGACACAAACACCGACTGCGGCATCTTCGGACAGCTGAGTGACGGATCTATTGAGCGCTTCGCAGCGGACGGCGAGGAATTCCGCCTCGGCTACCGTCAGGATATAAGCATAGGCGAGGCTCAGGTCTACACCACCGTAAGCGGCGATAAACCGCAGAAATACGATATTCTCATCGAGAAGATAGACTACAATTCCGAGGATGCATCCAAGAATATGATGATAAAGATAACCGATCCTCAGCTTCTTGAAGCGTCGGGCGGCATAGTTCAGGGAATGAGCGGAAGTCCCATAATACAGAACGGCAGACTCATAGGCGCTGTGACTCACGTATTCGTAGCCGATCCATCCCGTGGATTTGCTGTATTCGCCGAAAATATGGCTCAGCACATCAATGAATGTGAATACGGCACAGAAGACAAATGACCGACAGTCAATCAGTGGCATCCCTATAAAACAAAACGGGCGTTACAACTGTAACGCCCTTGAGTTTGTTCGTTGGTAATTATCTGTTTTCTTCACTGAAACCGCTGTCAACGAGATCGATAAGAGCGTCTACAGCAGCCTTTTCATCAGCGCCGTCTGCGATAACCTTGATGGTAGTACCGCCTACGATACCGAGTGAAAGAATACCTAGTAAGCTCTTAGCGTTTACTCTGCGCTCTTCCTTTTCGATCCAGATAGATGCCTTGAATTCGTTAGCCTTCTGGATAAAGAAGGTTGCAGGTCTTGCGTGAAGTCCAACCTGGTTCTTAACTGTTACTTCTCTGACAAACATATACAACTCTCCTATTCTCTGATACGCCGCTGTTGTTTTTAGTTTTAGGTTCAGCGGTCGCTGCAAATATCTCACTTGCTGATATCATTATACAATCAAATTTTTGCATAGTCAATGGATTTTTTGTGAGAAAACATGATATTCCTTTAAATTCTACATTTAGATTAAATCGCAAGTTCATTTTTTTCTTTTGCTTGTTTATTATCACCACAAAAAAATGTTGACTATCATTGTCAATCTTATATAATATTCAACGTTTGATTATGTTTAATATATCCAAACTAAATTTTAACACGTTCATTATTAGTTCATTATATGGCAACATTATTATTTTTTATACCTTTTTGCTCATATTTGCACATCATTTGAGAGGAGTTTTCAACTGACTGTATGGTCATTTTTTCTTCTTGACTTTAGGAGGATGCTCTGCCATATAGGTTTCATAGAGGTCAGGCCTTCGCTCTGCGGTTATCTCAAGGCTTTTCTCGTGCCTCCACTTTTCGATGTTGGCATGATGGCCCGAAAGAAGCACAGGCGGAACAGCCATATCCTCCCAGACTTCGGGGCGGGTATAGTGGGGATATTCGAGAAGTCCGCTGTAAATGCTCTCCTCCTCGAAGCAAACGTCATCGGAAAGAACTCCCTTGCACATTCTTGCTACGGAGTCCACCAGCACCATTGCAGGAAGTTCGCCGCCGGTGAGGACATAGTCGCCGATGGATATCTCCTCATCCACGATCTTGTCGAGGATACGCTGATCCACGCCTTCATAGTGGCCGCAGATTATGAGGATATCCTCCATTTTTGACAGTTCCACGACTCTTTTCTGGTCGAGGACTTTTCCTTTGGGCGACATATATATTGTATGCGGTTTTGTGCCGAATTCTTCACAGACCGCCTTGTAACAATTGTAAATCGGCTCGCACTGCATGACCATGCCCATTCCGCCTCCGTAGGGAGTATCGTCCACACGGCGGTGCTTATCGAGGGTATATTCACGTATCTGTCGGCAGTGTATCTGTATTTTCTCGGCTTTACGTGCTCTGCCGACGATACTTTCGCCCAGTACAGCCTCACACATTTCGGGGAAAAGCGTAGCTATTTCGATTCTCATATTTTCACTTCCTTATTAATGGTATATTTTACATCACATAAATGGGCGGATGATATCCGCCCCTCAGCTTGTTTAAATCCTGTTTCGGGACGCCGAGGGCGGCCTCCCCTACAAAATTATTCACGCAGTATAACCGTATTGTAGGGGCGGACGCCCTCGTCCGCCCGATAATGCCACATTAAATCTGACTCCTACATTATTTCATTTTCAACTTCTTGACGATCTTCACCACAGTAAAACCTATGAACAGCGCAATAAGCGCAAGCATGAAAATTCCCATAGCAATATTGCCGTCACTGAATGACTGTACAGCCACAAGAATGCAGACTCCTGCCAAAGCCGCATATACCGCAAAAAGAACTATCCGAAGTATCCACCTTACAGGCTTCGGAACCCTGCTGTTCACGCTTCCTTCGATCATTCCTTCAAAGGCAAGCCCTACAAGTTCTTCAATTATTGCTTCGATCATTGTTCATATCTCTCAGTCAAAAAGCCCATCCAGAGGCCGTATAGTCATAAGGTTGTTGTCGATATCGGTGGAAACCACCACATCAGCGATCGCAGGTATGAGGTACTCTCTGTCCTCGCCCTTTATGACGTAAACATCGTTTGCGCCTGTTTCAAGGACATCCGCTATCTTTCCGTAGACCTTGTCCGTATCAGCGTCACGTACTTCAAGGCCTATGAGATCCTGTATGAAGTATGTGTCATCGTCCAGTTCAAGGTCGTCACGGTGCATATACAGCACCTTGTTTCTCAGCTTTTCAGCGGCTTCGGGAGTATCGACTCCCTCTATCTTTGCGATGACTGTATTCTTGAACACACGGGAACGGGTAATAATTACCTCGTCCTTGTTCTTTCCTATGAAAAGCCTGTCGAACTCCGCAAGAAGCTCGGGGCTGTCGGTATATGGCATTATCTTCACTTCTCCACGTATGCCGTGAGTAGTGACAATTTTTCCTGCTTCCAGGTATTCTTTCTTCATTTTATTCCTTTCATCTTTCAGCAAGCTTTGCTGAATTCACTATCTGATATATGAGCTGTTCATCGGTGCTGCTTATCTTTACAACATGGTAATCGTTGAGGTCAGCCTTGTCATAAAGCACCAGATCATACCAATAGCGCTGATCCTCACAGCCGATGCCGTTAAAGTCCAGAAATCCCACAGCACCGTCTGTTTCAAAGTCCCACGCCTGTTCGTAATAACAAAACGCTTGTTTATCGGTTGCCAGTCTGACAGCGCTGACGAAAACTCCGCCGCCTCTCGTCCTGACATCATCGAAGGTGAAGTTGCGAATTGCCGATGAAACGGCGTAATTGTTCTTTTCGGTTTCCTTATTCAGAGCGGAACTTTCTCTTTTCCACTGTTCAGCGCCGATAAAATCATAGGGCATATAAAGGGCCTGTGCACCAGATGAGGATGCAAGCGGTTCAAGAATATTCACAGTAAGGCCGTCGCTTTCAAATATATGGTATCCCGACTTATTTTTGTCCTCGTCCCTTCTTGCGGCATTTTCGGGCAGACGCAGAGAAATGCCGTACATAGCCGTTTCCTTGAAGCTGTCGGGAGTTTTCACGTCATAATGCTCATAAGAGGAAGTCTTACTGTCCATATTTGAGAAATTCCCCAGTTTGTCCGAATTCACCACAAGTTCTGCCATGCTCTTCGGAAAAGCGATGAAAGCGCCGATCACCGCCAAAATAAGGACTGCCAATGTGATAAATACGACCTTTACTGTTTTCATAATGTTACTCCTGTTCTGTGCGCCCGATACATTCGCACCTATAGTATTACACTATGATGATAACACCAAAACATAAAGAATTTCTTAAATCCTGTAAATACGAACAAATTATTAAAAATGTGCATGGTTTGCAAGTTTTTCTAAGGCCCTTATATATTTTTATTTTTCTACGCAAAGAGTAGTAAAAAGCCTGCAACTATGCACAGCCCTGCACATCTACGGTATATAGGCAAATAGCACGTTTTTGCATAAATACTATTGTAGGGAACGCCGCCCACGGCGTTCCACGGTTAACGCATCAAATTACATATTCACATTTATTAAATGAACGCTTTGTGTGTCAATTTCATTTATCAGATACGACATTATTGTACTGTTCAGCATGGAACGCCGAGGGTGACTCCCTGCTGTGCAGGAAGATGTTCGGAGGCGTTCCCTACTTTTTCAGCTTCAGTCCCAAAAATTTGATAATACAGCCAATAGCGGCAACTATTATAAATAATTTAAGTATATACACAAGAAGTACAATTATAGGTGCAGCAACGGCTGCAAATATCTTTGATACAATCGTCCAGAGTATAAATGCAACTATAATAGTTGCGGCTATATTCAGTATTTTCTGTCCATTCATGATAATACCTCCACTACATTATTGAAGTTTGCTTCAAATCTGACGGTGGCGGATAATATCCGCCCCTACTGCTTTCTGCGCTCTGCTTTCTGCGCTCTGCTCTCTGCGCTCTGCGCTCTGTTTAGTGCCAGCGAGCGAAAGCAGATCAAGCTTAACGTACAAAGTCAGGCGCCTGCGCCGACTCGTGGACCGCCAACGGGGGCGTCCCCGCTTAGTTCTTCATTTCAAAGCTTTCGCCGAGAATGTCCTTGTTTGCGTCAAGGATAGGCTTGATGCACTCAGCAAGGAACTCGTCTACCTGCTGTGAGCTTCTGCCTGTGTAGTTCTCAGGCTTGAGAACTGCGTCAAGTTCTTCCTTTGTAACCATGAACATCGGATCAGCCTCGATAAGTTCGCAGAGGTTATTGTCAAGACCTCTCTCCTTAACGTTTGCGCCTGCCTCCATGGAGTAATCCATGATGCGGTCGTGGAGTTCCTGACGGTTGCCGCCCTTCTTAACAGCGTCCATCATGATGTTTTCGCTTGCCATGAATGGAAGCTCAGCCATTACTCTGCGTCTTATCATCTCGGGATATACAACGATACCATTTGTAACGTTCATCATGATGTTGAGTATAGCGTCAACGCCGAGGAATGCCTCAGCTACTGAGATACGCTTGTTTGCTGAGTCGTCAAGAGTTCTCTCGAACCACTGTGTACCTGCTGTGAATGCAGGGTTGAGGCTGTCTATCATTACGTAACGTGCAAGGGAAGTGATTCTCTCGCATCTCATAGGATTGCGCTTGTAAGCCATAGCAGATGAACCGATCTGCTTCTTTTCTCTTGGTTCTTCCATTTCCTTGAATGACTGGAGAATTCTCATATCATTTGAGAACTTGCTTGCTGTCTGAGCGATATCGCTGAGAACTTCAAGAACCTTTGAATCCACCTTACGTGAATAAGTCTGACCTGAAACAGGAACAACTGCATCGAAGCCCATTTCCTCAGCTATCATCTTTTCAAGCTGCTTTATCTTGTTTGTGTCGCCCTCGAAAAGCTCCATGAAAGAAGCCTGAGTACCTGTAGTACCCTTTGAACCGAGAAGCTTTAATGTAGACATACGGTACTCTAAGTCCTCGAAGTCCATGAGAAGTTCATTGAGCCAGAGAGTTGCTCTCTTGCCTACAGTAGTAAGCTGTGCAGGCTGGAGGTGTGTGTAAGCCAGACAGGGCATATTCTTGTACTGGTCTGCAAACTTAGCCAGATTGTTCATAACATTGAGGAGTTTTCTGCGTACAACCTTGAGGGCATCACGCATGATGATAATGTCAGTGTTATCACCTACGTAGCATGAAGTTGCGCCGAGGTGGATGATACCTGCTGCATCAGGGCAGGCCTG
This sequence comes from Ruminococcus flavefaciens, assembly GCA_902792495.1. Lineage (GTDB taxonomy): Bacteria > Bacillota > Clostridia > Oscillospirales > Ruminococcaceae > Ruminococcus > Ruminococcus flavefaciens_Z. The sequence goes on from CADBAC010000039.1 coordinate 7,993, forward strand.
ACCGTATGTGAAAACGTGAGCCATAACATCGTGACGGGTTATCTTTTCACGCTCTGCTGCCATTTCGTAGTCAACGTCGTTGATGTGTTCTTCAAGCTGCTTAACCTGTGCCTCGGTAATAGGGAGACCCAGCTTCATTTCTGCTCTTGCGAGAGCCACCCAGAGTTTTCTCCAGGTAGTGAATTTCTTATCAGCTGAGAAAATGTACTGCATTTCCTCGCTTGCATAACGTGTACAGAATGGGCTTTCATAGCTTTTGATATTATCGCTCATGACTTTTTCTCCTTTAAAAACAATACTTGCGCTCAAACGCATATTTTTTCATTTTAAGGCAACACCGCACAAAACTTGTGCTGAAGATGCGCCGACAGATTTTTCGTCAGATTGTATAGAAATTCCGCAGGCATACTGACGTATGTCAAGGGATTTCTGTGCAAGATGACGGATGCGGTGTTGCCTTAATTATAGCATTTTCTTCACGCTCTGTCAATCGTCACATACGACCAAAAAAGGAAGCCGAAGCTTCCCTTTAATGTTATTTTATAAATTTAGCATTTATGATAGTATAGCCGTATGGCGGTACGTATACCGTATCATTCTCGAATCTGCCGTAACAGGCTGTGAGATTCTCGAAGCGGCTGAGGTGTGAGCTCATATTTCCGATAGCCACCTCGTCACCTGAGCGGTTGATGAAGAAGATATAGTCCATCTCATCGCCCTGACGGGTAAATGCGGCTACTCGTCCGTCGACCACATTTTCCTCGTTCAGCACGAAATAAGTACGTCCGCACTTCAGGTTGGGGATGCTTTTCCTTACTCTGCCAAGCTCTCTGACATAGCTTATAAGCTCCTGATCCTCATTGCCCCAGGGATAGCAGCGGCGGTTGAAGGGGTCCTTGTAGCCCTGCATTCCTGCTTCGTCGCCGTAGTAAATGCTGGGAACTCCCGGAAGGAAGTATATCAGCGCAAATGCGGCTTTGAGGAGGTTCTTGCCGTACTGATACTGCTCATCAGTCAGGTAGCGTTCAGCCTGCCATTCCTTGCTCATGCCCTCGCAGTTATCGCCGCCGAGACGGTTGATAGCACGTTCGATATCGTGGGTGGATACGAAATTCATAAGGGTGTGGACGGTATGTTTCGGATAATTCTCAACGATAGTCATGATCGAGAATATGAACTCCTTCGGGTCGCCGCCTTTCAGGAATCTGATGATAGCTTCACGGAAAGGATAGTTCATGACCGAGTCAAGCTGATATCCCAGGAGATAGCGTCTCTTTACGCCGTAGCTTTCCTTGTTGGAAGCGTCCTCCCAGACCTCACCGATAATGATCTTATCCTGTGAGAACGACTTTACCGAGCGTCTCAGGTTATTGAGGAACTGGTCGGGAAGTTCATCCGCAACGTCGAGGCGATAGCCTGCTGCGCCCTTGCTGAGCCAGTAGTGGAGAACTCCGTCCTCACCGCAGATGTAGTCGGTGTAGTTCTCGTCATTTTCGTTGACGTTGGGTAGAGTGTCGATGCCCCACCATGACTCATAGACATCGGGATAGTTGATGAAAGAGTACCAGTCGTAGTATTTGCTCTCGGTGGACTGATAAGCGCCCACTGTGTCGTATCTGCCGAACTTGTTGAAGTAGATGCTGTCAGCGCCTGTATGAGAGAATACGCCGTCAAGGATCACGGATATACCGTACTTCTTTGCTTCTGTGCAAAGCTCCTCAAACTCCTCATTGGTACCGAGGAGAGGGTCTGCCTTCATGTAGTTTGCGGTATTGTAGCGGTGATTCTCGTGGGATTCAAATATAGGATTAAGGTAAATGCAGGTAACGCCCAGGTCGTAAAGATAGGGAAGTTTTGACTGTATTCCTGCGAAATCTCCGCCGAAGTAGTCGTTATTCCAGACATGGCCGTTCTGATCGGGCTTATAGTAAGGAGTACCGCCCCAGTCCTCACGAAGAACACGGTCCTCGGGGACATTATCGTGCTTCTTGCCGCTCTTGCAGAAACGGTCGGGGAATATCTGATACATTATGCCGCCCTTGATGAAATCGGGAGTCTGATACTCGCTGGAGTAAACGGTCAGCTGGAAAAGCTCTCCGTTGTCTATCATTCCCTCATGGCAGTTCACCTTTTTGATATAGTGGCGGATGCCCTGTTCGGTGTATGAAAAATAATAGTAGTGGACATCTGTATATCTCGCATTATACTCAGCAGAATATGCGATACAGTCATCTTCCTCGGTGACTTCGTTCATATTGATGAAGCGTTCCTTGAAGCCTGTACGGAAAAGAACCACAACAGGCGGATAGTCTGGTTTTATCTCTTTGGGTAGCCTAATAGTGAATCGTATTGTTTCAAACTGTCTTACAGCTCCGAATATAGATTTGTATCCTAAATTCCAGGTATCATAGATAGTTCTCATTAAGTTCTCTCCATTCTCTTGAAATTGATAGACTGTATATCAGCTGTCCTTATCAAAATGGGGACGGAAAAGCGTCCCCATTCAGGTCTGATTATCTTAAATGCCAGATATTCTCAGCGTACTCGGTAACAGCACGGTCAGCGGAGAATATTCCTGCACCTGCGATATTATTCAGTGACATCTTAGCCCATTTCAGCTTGTCATTGTAGCACTCGGTGATATACTTCTGAGCGTTTCTGTAGCTGTCGAAATCAGCGAGCACCATGTAAGGATCTCTGTCCTTCAGTGAATTTGCAACATCGTTGAATGTGCAGCCGTTGATACCGCTGTACATACGGTCGATAGCCTCGTGGATAATGCCGTTGTTGTTGTAGATATCAACAGGATTGTAGCCTCTTGCCTTCAGTTCGTTGACCTCGGGAGTTGTCATGCCGAAGATGACGATATTCTCATCACCGCAGGCATCCTTGATCTCGATGTTAGCGCCGTCGAGAGTACCGAGGGTAACTGCACCGTTGAGCATAAGCTTCATATTTCCTGTACCCGAAGCTTCTGTACCTGCAAGTGATATCTGCTCTGATACATCGGAAGCAGGCATGAGGTGCTCGGAAAGTGTTACGCAGTAATTCTCAAGGAATACCACCTGAAGCTTCTGGTTTATTCTCGGGTTCTTTCTTATCTCCTCGGATATAGCCCATATCATCTTGATTATCTGCTTTGCGAGATAGTAACCTGGAGCAGCCTTTGCTGCGAAGATATAGGTCTTGGGTGTGTAAGGAGCATCCGGATTATTGAGCAGATATGCATAATCTGCAAGGATATTCATAACGTTGAGGTGCTGTCTCTTGTATTCGTGGAGACGCTTTACCTGTACGTCGAAGATGCTGTCCGTATTGAGGACGATACCGCTCTGTGCCTTGACATACTTGGCGAATTCTTCCTTGTTTTCCTTTTTCACAGCCATAAGCTTTGTGAGGACATCCTCATCGTTCTCGAACTTCTTCAGCTTAGCCAGTTCAGCGGCGTCCTTGATGAACTTCTTGCCGATAGTTGCGCTGAGAAGCTTGGTAAGTGCAGGATTTGACTGATACAGCCATCTTCTGTAAGCGATACCGTTTGTTACGTTCTTGAACTTTTCGGGAGTATTCTCGTATTCATCGTGGAATACCGAATCCTTGATGATCTGTGAGTGAAGCTTGGATACGCCGTTTACGCTGTGTGAAGCGGCAACGCAGAGTGTAGCCATGTGTATCTGGTTGTCCTTGATGATGGACATACGTGTAGTTTTAGCGCTGTCGCCGCCGTTTCTCTCCATGAGAGACTGGCAGTAGCGGTTGTTGATCTCTACTATAATAGAGAAGATTCTCGGAACAACTGTCTTGACAAGGTTTACATCCCACTTTTCAAGAGCCTCAGCCATAACGGTGTGGTTTGTGTAAGCGAAAGTTCTTGTAACGATATCCCATGCCTTTTCCCATGTATATCCGCAGTCGTCGAGAAGTATTCTCATCAGTTCGGGGATAGCGAGAGTAGGATGAGTGTCGTTGATGTGGATAGCTACCTTGTCAGCAAGGTTTTCGAGAGTTCCGTAAACGTTCATGTGGCTTCTTACTATATCGCCTACAGCGGCAGCGCACATGAAGTACTGCTGACGAAGACGGAGGCTCTTTCCTTCAAGATGATTATCATTAGGATAGAGTATCTTTGATATAGCGTTTGCGATGGAGTTCTGAGCGAGAGCCTGATCGTAATTGCCCTTGTTGAACATCTCCATGTTGAAGTTAGGAGCCTTTGCTGACCAGAGACGGAGCACTGATACTCCCTCTCCGCCGTAGCCTGATACATACATATCATAAGGTGTAGCCACAACTGTGTTGTAGTTTACGTGGGAGATGTAGTGGTACTGATGGTCCCAGTATTCCTGAAGGTCGCCTTCAAAGTGGACATCTATCGAAAGCTCAGGCTTCGGCACCAGCCATACGCTTCCGCCGGGGAGCCAGTTATCGGGGAGCTCTGTCTGCCAGCCGTCTTCAAGCTTCTGCTGGAAGATACCGTATTCGTAGCATATAGAGTGACCCATAGCAGGGAAGCCTGTGGTAGCAAGGCCATCCAGGTAGCAGGCAGCGAGTCTTCCAAGACCGCCGTTGCCGAGACCTGCGTCAGGCTCGTACTCGTATATCTTATCAAGGTTTATATCATAATTCTTGAGCATAGCCTTTATGCCGTCAGCCAGCTCTAAGTTGTAGATGCTTGTTTTGAGGGAACGTCCCATGAGGAATTCCATCGAGAGATAGTATACCTGCTTTCCGCCTGCGGAGTTGGTGTGGTTGATGAAGCTCTGCCTCTTAGCTCCTAATATTTCCACTATGATCGAAGAAAGCACATGATAGACCTGCTTGTCGGAAGCTTCCTCGGGAGAAACGCTGTAGAGAAGCTGAAGTTTCTTCGGGAATTCATCCTTGATCATGTCCATGAGAGGGTTTGCCTTTTTTGTAGCCATAATTGTTCTCCATTCTGCCGCCGGGCGGCTATATTACTGCTTGTATAATTATTTTTTTGCATTTACCAAAAATTTGCAAATTCCACCTTTTGATAACTTTACAAGCGGTATATTTCAATTATACTCTTTTTCCTCAGATATTTCAACTGTATATTTCAACAAATATTTGTCCACTAAATTTACACATTACGAAGCAAAGCCGCAAACTCTGTACAGACTGCCATAAAGCCGCTCCGTTCTCTTGTGAAATATCACTATCAGCGAATAATATTCAAATCAAAAATGTGCATATTGCACAAAAATTATGTATTTTAACCGTTTTCCGTGAAATTACGTGCAAAATCTAAAAAAAGTATTTGAAATTTATGAAAATGTGTGATATAATAGGAGAGTAAATAATTGTCGGGCTGACTGCCTGTGGCGAGAGAAATAAAGCCGATGACAAAAAATATGTGTAAAAAGGGGATATTTCCCCGAATGACTAAGTTGAATTGAAAAAGGTGATCGTTTATGGAAAAGAAAAAAGGTTTCTCGATACTCAAATTCGTTATTGTCCTGCTTTGTATTGTACTGATAGCAGCATCCGTAGTTGTCAACGTTTTCTTCGCAGGCGGAAAAACTCCGAAGATCCTCGATAACTACATTTATATAGTAAAAGAATCCGACAACATGGGTTCGATCGTAAACGTGGGTTCAGCCCTCGTTTCCCCCAGCGCAAAGAATATGTCAATCGCAAAGGGCGATGTGGTGCTCTGCAATCCTGCCGATTCCCCCGACACCCTGAAACTCCGCAGTATCTACAACATCGATATCACCGATGACGGAATAGCCAACTTCACCACCGCAGACGCTTCAAACGTTCCGAGTGAGCAGACTATCACAAAGGACGCTATCAAAGCTATCTGCACAGGCCATCTCGAAAGCGCTGAACTGGGACATTTCATTACTTTTGCTCAGACTCTTACAGGCATAATCGCTCTGCTTATTATCCCATGTGTTGTCCTCGTTATACTTCTTATCGCAAAGATCGTTTCTTCCAAGGAGGACGATGAGATCGTTGAGGAAAACTACGATTTCTACGAATACGACGGTGACGAGAAAAAGAAGAAGAACAGCCAGCCAAAGGCTCCTGCTTCACACGAAAAGAAGCCTTCTGCCCCTCTCTTTGAACCATCACAGGAAATACAGCCAAGTGACGACCTCGAGCGCAAGAAGATGTCTATCGCTGAAAACTTCAGCCAGAAGAAGGTCAATCCGAATTCTCCTTACCAGAAGGAGAAGGAGCGCACCATGCAGTTCAAGGCTCAGATGGCTGCAAAGCAGGATACACCTCCTGCAAACAACTCACCTGCACCTACTGCTGATACTCTCAGAGATGAGATACTCAAGAAGAACGAAAAGTCAAATACAGGTTCATTCGGCGCTATAAAGCCTCTTGACAGACCTGCACAGCAGCCTGTTGAAGCAAAGCCTGCCGAGCCTGCCGCTCAGCCGAAGAAGAGCAGTTCTCCTGATATTTCCGATATCATCAAGAAGAGTGAGAACAGCGCACGCAAGAAGAAGGCTGACGAGATGTCTGTTGATGATCTCCTGAAGCTCATCGAAGACGAAAAGAAAAAGCTTTGATCACAAAAAGACCGTTTCCGGACGGTCTTTTTCCTTTTGCAATAATTGGTTTGATAGTATTGACAAATTACGACATATAATATATAATTGTAAATAAGTTATGAACGAAAGGGATATTTTATGAAAGGCAATAAAACTATTGTAAGATCTGTACTTATATTTACGCTTATCATGGGTGCCATGTCTTTACTGGTCATGCTCAATTCAAATATAAGGCAGAACAATAACAATTATATAACTGTTGATCCTGAGACTATGGAGCTTGTGCAGCTCAACGGTCCGAAGGAAGGCGATCCCATTGCAATAGTCGATACTACTCTCGGTGAGTTCAGATTCGTGCTCTACCCTCAGTATTGCCCTAATGCTGTGAAAAACTTCACCGATCTGGCAAATCAGGGTTACTATAATGGCACATACGTTTTCAATTCGGACAGCGGCGCTTATTCCGCAGCAGGCGCTCCCAACAAGGACGGCACAGTTAACGACTCATCCCATGAAGTCGTTGAGCGTGAACTTCATGAGAACCTCTGGCCTTTCAAGGGTGCGGTCTGCGCTATGACCACTACCGTTGACAAAGGCGTGAAGGAATTTCTCTTCGGCGGCGGCACATACTATAACGGAAGCCGTTTCGCTCTCATTAATACTATAGAGTTCGACGACCAGATGAAGGCCGATATCCGTGAAGTTTCGGAAAGCAAGGAGCTTGCGGAAGCTTTCATCAAAAACGGCGGCATCCCTAATTTCTCACAGCAGATGACTGTTATAGGTCAGACCTATCAGGGCATGGACGTTATCGAGAAGCGCAGAAAACGCAGACACCAATAAGTGATACTGTGCAATCGTTGCGGCATTTTACCGTAATTGTGACCACTTTTTGACGGCGGTTTGCCTGAATATGACAAATTTAAGCGGAAACTATTTACAAATCAGTTTCAATGTTGTATAATATATAGGCAGATTTGTAAATAAACCTAAATTGAGCATAATAGTATGGAAAGTATTTTTCCATAAAGGAGTATTGGTATGTATAAAAAAGCTCTGGCATTTATTATGTGCCTTGCTGCGGCTTCAGCCTGCGTGACTTCATGCGGCAGCTCAAACAATACAAGCAGCAGCGAAAATCAGGCTTCAGTTACTTCTGAGACCGAGAGCGTGGAGGTCGCTAACTTCACGGCTCCGAATAAAGGCGATACTATCATTATAATGAATATAAAGGATTACGGCGAAGTTAAGTTCCGCCTCTTCCCGGAATACGCTGAAAAAGGCGTTGAGAATTTCGTAGAGCTCGCTAAGAAGGGCTACTACGACGGTCTTACCTTCCACCGTGTCATCAAGGACTTCATGATACAGGGCGGCGATCCCGAAGGCACAGGCACAGGCGGCGAATCCGTCTGGGGCGGCAAGTTCGACGGCGGTACAGATCCACACCTCATCCATGCAGCAGGTGCTCTTGCCTACGCAAACAGCGGCTCTACATCTACCGACGGAAGCCAGTTCTACATCGTAACAGGTGAGGTCTACTCAACAGAACAGCTCTCATCTCTTGAACAGAGCGGCTACTCCTTCACAGATCAGCAGAAGGAAATATACTCCACAGCAGGCGGCGCTCCATGGCTCGACGGAAGCTACACAGTTTTCGGTCAGGTCATAGACGGACTTGATATAGTATTCAAGGCTCAGAACGTTGCCACAGGCCAGAACGACAAGCCTGAAACAGACCTTATAATCGAGTCTGTCAAGGTCGGCGAATACAACGGCGAAGAGATACACTGGTACCTCTCGGATTATGACTACGTTCCCGAGACAGAGCCCGAGACCGAGGCTGCTACACAGGCAAACGTTGAGGCTGCCAACTTCACTGCTCCCGAAGAAGGCGAAACTATCGTCACTATGGAGCTCGAAGGATACGATCATCCCGTTAAGTTCAAGCTTTTCCCCGAATACGCTGACAAGGGCGTAGAAAATTTCATAGAGCTTGCAAAGAAGGGTTATTACGACGGTCTTACCTTCCACCGTGTTATCAAGGACTTCATGATACAGGGCGGAGACCCCGAAGGAAACGGCATGGGCGGTGAATCTGTCTGGGGCGGAGAATTCGACGGCGGTACAGATCCTCACCTCATCCACGCTGCAGGCGCTCTTGCTTATGCAAACAGCGGTTCTACCGCTACAAACGGCAGCCAGTTCTATATCGTAACAGGCGAAGTTTATTCAGATGATGAGATCAAGGAGCTTCAGGATTACGGCTACGGTCTCACAGATTCACAGATAGAGATATATTCAACAGCAGGCGGTGTTCCTTGGCTTGACGGCGGTTATACCGTTTTCGGACAGGTATTCGACGGCCTCGATATCGTATTCGATGTCCAGAACGTTGATACAGACGATAACGACAAGCCTAACAAGGATGTAAAGATAAAATCAATGACCGTAGAAGAGTACAGCGGCGAGCCTGTACGATTCTATCTTTCCGATTACGCAGAGGGGTCCACAACGGGCTCTGACGAAGACAAGGAAGAAGACAGCGAAACTACTACAGCTTCCGACGAAGAAGAAGCTGAAACAACAGAAGCAGGCACAGCTTCAGAAGAAAAAACTACAGCGGCTGAAGAATGAGCCGTAATGAATTGATTTATGTCGGTACACTTGGTACCGCACTGATGTCCCGTGCAGTCACGGGGAACAAAAGAAAGCAGTTCAGGCCAAGACACATACAGTGCGCCTGACCATTAAGGAGAGAAATCATTTGGATAAGTTTGTTATCAAAGGCGGACGCCGCCTTACAGGTGAAGTTACGATCAGCGGTGCTAAGAATGCCGCAGTAGCAATTCTTCCGGCAGTTATTCTGTCAGATGAACCATGTATCATTGAAAACGTACCTACTATCAGTGACGTTACTATCAGTCTCCGCATACTCAAGGAAATGGGTGCGGAGGTAACAAGCGTAGGCCACGATGCCTACAGAATAGATCCTACAAGGATCGATAAATTCTGTGTACCATACGAGACAGCCCGCAAGATGAGAGCTTCTTATTACTTCCTCGGCGCTCTGCTGGGTAAGTTCCATAAGGCAAGAGTTTCAATGCCCGGCGGCTGTCCTCTCGGAGACAGACCTATCGATCAGCACCTCAAGGCTTTCTGCGCTCTCGGTGCAAAGTATACTCTCAGCCAGGGTATGATCGATCTTACTGCCGATAAACTCAAGGGCAGCCAGATCTTCTTCGACGTTGTTACTGTCGGAGCTACAATGAACGCTATGCTGGCTGCTGTAAAGTCAGAAGGCCTCACAGTTATCGAGAATGCCGCTAAGGAGCCTCATATCGTTGATCTTGCAAACTTCCTCAACTCCATGGGTGCAAACATCATGGGTGCAGGTACTGACGTTATCAAGATCAGAGGCGTTGAGCATCTCCACGGCACTACCTATTCCGTTATCCCCGACCAGATCGAGGCAGGTACATTCATGGTAGCTGTTGCAGCTACAAAGGGCGATGTTCTCATCAAGAACGTTATCCCCAAGCACCTTGAATCGATCACTAAGAAGCTGGAGAAGATCGGCGTTAATATCGAGCAGTTCGATGACAGCGTAAGAGTATGGGTGGATGGTCCGCTGGTAAAGACAAATGTCAAGACCGCTCCTCATCCGGGATTCCCCACAGATATGCAGTCTCAGATCGCTACTCTCCTCACACTTGCTGAGGGTACAAGCATCATCACCGAGAACATCTGGGAGCAGCGTTTCCGCTACGTGGACGAGCTCAGACGCATGGGCGCTGATATCACTGTAAACGGCAAGGTCGCTCTTATCGAAGGCACAGGCAAGCTTATGGGCGCTCCCGTAAAGGCTTGCGACCTCAGAGCCGGCGCTGCACTTATCATTGCAGGTCTTGCTGCAAGCGGCATCACCGAGATCGAGGATATCTACCACATCGAGAGAGGCTATGACTGCATGGAAGGCAAACTCCGTGCTCTCGGCGCTGATATCGAGAAGGTAAGCTTCCCTGACAAGGCGGAGGCTGAGGACACTGAAAACAGCGAGAGCAAGGACAAGGCTGCTTCTTAAATAAGGCTTATACAGCACTTCCGTTTGGGAGTGCTGTTTTTGCGTTATGGGGATATTTACGGGCGGATGATATCCGTCCATACAGTAACAGATCTTTGTAAGTAAGCCCGCCTCGGGCTCCCTTTGCAGATATTATGTAACCCACGGGAGGGCGAGGGCGCCCTCCCCTACATATAGAGGTCACAGCAAACAGTTATTGTTTTTTCCGAGGGCGCACACTGTGCGCCGCTACAAATGCGGCTCGGTGTAAATAACTCGAGGACCGCCAAAGGCGGCCCCTACAGGTCAATTTCAAGCCG
>CADBAC010000040.1 GCA_902792495.1 Ruminococcus flavefaciens
TTGGATTTTGAGAGAAATGAGGTAATCGTGCATGGGAGATAAAATGCTTGCAATACTATCTATCGCTTTGGGAATATCTCTGATTTTGATATGGATCATTCCCAATATATTGAATTATCTGAAAGGGAGAAAAGTATTAAACGGCAAAGTGATCGGTATCGACCACGAGAAACGCTCTCTGATAATACGCTACATGATCGACAAAGAAACATATAATGAGATCGAATATCGTAAGTCAAGCTGTTTCCTTTCAAACAAGATACCAAAAATCGGGCTGCAGGTGAATGTAATAGCAAACAAAAACAATTTATTTCAGCCTTTATCAGTAGTGCTTGCAACAAAAATGATGATCGGTTCAGAAACCGGCTATACTCATACAAGCAGACTTCTCGCAGCTCTGAGGCTTGCAGGACTTGGCTCAGTTCTTATTATCGGTGGAATCTTAATACTTACCGGAGTCTTCTGACAGAAGCCACCTGACACCAAAAACCACAAAATATCAGCATGTTCCTCCCCAACGGCAAGGCACTTGTGAGGCTGGATTTTAAGAAAAACGAGGTGTAATATGTCATTTTTATCGAAATTATTCGGCAGTAAAAAGCCTGAAAGAGAGCTCAAAGTCATTCACGACAAATAGATGCAGACGACGTTTCAGAGTACAAAGGCACAGTGAAATGGCACAATTATGATTGTGACATTTTGCTTGATATTGATGAGTTCCCCTGCGAGAACCCAACCATTGAAAAAGCTCTCGCCGTGTTCCATATGCTTTACGAAAATATGGAGGAATGGGACAGAAAGGTCAAGGAGTGTGCCGCGGCTGAATTTATGGACGAAAACGGTATGGTCGAGATATGGGGCGACGGCAAAGAGGACAATGTTCCGCCAATGCCAAAAGAAGAATTCATAAAAGAGATTGCTGTTTTTGAAATACTCATTACAAACAATGGCGAGATAACATTCAGGATACCTGCTGACGGCTTGTTCACTGACCATGAGATCGTGATTGAAGCCAAAAGCACCGGTGAGATACTGTCCTGTTCACTTGCGGGATAAACCACTATAAATCCGCCTGACACAACAAGCCACAAAATATCAGGACAGAAAACTCTCACGATGTTATAATAGAATCACACTAAAGGAGGGAAAAACATGAACTTAGCCACAGGTATTCAGAAAGCTATCGACTACATCGAAGCGCACATCACCGACGAGCTTGATATGGCGGAGGTCGCAAAACAGGCGGCTTGCTCGCCCTACTATTTCCAGAAGATATTCGGTATACTGTGCGGTATCACCGTAGGCGAATACATCCGTAACAGGCGGCTCACACTTGCCGGCAGTGAGCTGATGAAAACGGACGCAAAGGTCATCGACACGGCGCTGAAATACGGCTATGAGTCGCCTGAGAGCTTCACAAGAGCGTTCACTCGCTTCCACGGCGTAACGCCTACTGAGGCAAAGCGTGAGGGCGGCAGGCTCCGTTCATTTTCCCGTTTCAAGGTGCAGATCATTTTGAAAGGCGGTAATTCCATGAATTATAACATCGTTAAAAAGGACGCATTCACAGTGCTTGAAAAGGTTGAGCAGCACACAGTTGTTGGTGAACAGAACAAGAACACTATCCCCGAATTCTGGGGCAGAGCCAAGTCCGACGGCACTATCACAACTCTGCTTGAACACGCATCGGACAGCACTTTTATCTACGGTACCTGCTACGGCAACGGTCTCACAGACGCCGAGACCTTCGACTACGGTATCGCCGTGGAGTGTGCTCCCGATACAGTCGCTCCCGAGGGCTTCCGTGTGAACACTATCCCTGCAAGAACGTGGGTAGTTGCTGAGTGTACAGGTCCCATGCCCGAGGCTATACAGCAGCTCTGGCACGAGCTTTGTGCGGAGTTCTTCCCCACCTCGGACTACACTCCCACCTACGAAATGGACATCGAGGCTTACCCCGACGGAGATATGCTTTCTCCCGACTACAAGAGCCAGATATGGATTCCTGTTGTGAGTGAGTAAAACGCGCACATACAGTTTTGCCCCTGAACGTTTCAATTAACGCTCGGGGGCATTGTGTTTGTTTATGCTGCGGAGATAAATCAGAATTTAACGTCTGATAGTTATATACTCCGAGGATTTGACAAACCCTAATTTTTCGGCTATTTTTTGTGATGCAGTATTATTTGCATCACATGACCAGATAGGGCGTTTGCGCTGTTCAAAACAATACTGTATCATTTTTTCTGCCACTGCAAACCCCAGTCCCATGTGGCGATGATCTGAAACCGTTTCTATCCCGATGTCAAGTTCATCATTGCTCACAGCAGCCGAAAACGCCCATGACACAGTTTTTTCCTTATACATGACACAATATCCCATTCCATGATTCAGGAATTCAGAAGTATCTCTCCAAGAAAAACGAGGTGTAATTCGTCCCGATATGCTATCGAACAATTTCTGATTGAATTGACATATCTGATAATCAGAGGATATTTCACTCCTTGAACTTGCCTTTTCCAACGGATATTCAAAATTATACCGTTTCCCCAACACAATATCCTGCTTATTTTGGAAGAATGTCATCACCTTTTGGTTTGCTGAGAACAGTATAAAACGTCTTGACAAACTGCTATCCGCACTTAAAAACATATTATAGATTGTTTCGAGAAAGCAGTCATCACAAGCGCCGTAGAGGAAAGCAAATCCACAATAGTGCCAAAGTAAGATGGAGTCACGCTCTTTATAAATATCTCCATACTGATTCATTTCAGCGATTGACAGCGGATAAACTGTTCCGCACGGTGTTTTTTCTATTTGTTGTATGATACTTTTGTATGATGTTTGATTCAGCTTTAGCATTTTGCTCCCTCCATAAATTCCGATTTATATTAGTATACATTATACCATAGCATCACTACCGTGTCAATAAAACACCGCTGTGCGGAGTTCTTCCCCTGAACGTTTCAATTAACGCTCAGGAGCATTGTGTTTTATTCTGCTGTTAATATCTGCTTTTCCAGAACGAACCGAGCAAGCTCAACATTACCGTCTGTTTCGGTGGATACTATACGGAATCCGCATTTTTCGGTATAGAACTTAACATTTTCTTTCTTGTCCACAGGTGTTACTAAAGTTATCTTCTCCCAATCCTCATAAAGAGTCTTTACGAACCTAACCGCTTGTGTACCTATTCCTTTTCCCTGATACTCAGGAACAATGCACAGGCAAGTGATCTCATACACTCTCATTTCCTGCATTTTACAGGAAACGCACCCAACAGGTTTATTATCGCATAGTATGATATATTTCGGATTATCTCTTATTGACGCTTCCATCATTTCTATCGTTTTGCCGTAACCGGGACACGAACCAAATCTCATGTAATCGCTGTAAAATGAAGCATTGTAGATATTTATCAGCATTTCTGCATCTGCTGTTTCAGCTTTTCTGTATTCTATCGTCACAGTTTGTCAGCTCCTTGATCTCCGATTTGTATTAGTAAATTATAGCATCACTGCCGCATCAATAAAACACCGCTGTGCGGAGTTCTTCCCCTGAACGTTTCAATTAACGCTCAGGGGCATTAACATCTGTTTTGCTTACTGAGATAAATCAGTATTTATGTGAGAACCTGAATTAAATGAAGTTCACTTTCTCGTCTTCCTGTAAAAAACAAAACCGTCCTCTTCTTTTATGATCTGATACCCTAATTTTTCGTAAAAAGCGTTTGTCCGTACATTCCAGCTTGGAGTGTCAAGATCAAACTCCGCGGCAAATGGATAGTTCTTTTCTATGCACTCCATTAAACGAATTCCATAACCTTTTCTATGATAGACGCTGTCGATGAAAATTCTGCCAATGTACACACTGTTTTTTGTTTCATCCGGGAATATGACGGCTGCTCCCACAATATCTTTTCCTATCATTGCTTGATACAAATGCCCCTCTTGAGCCATCTGTTTATGCCATTCTACCGAATCATATCCGGGCGGACAGTCACCTTTTGCACCGCCGACATTTACGTCTGTTTCAAATGCTCTGACAGATATGTCTACAATTGTTTTTATCTGGTTTTCTTCTGCTGTAACAATATACATTCTACTTCCTCAATCGTCTTACAAATCTCGATTTATATTAGTAAACATTATACCATAGCATCACTGCCGTGTCAATAAAAGCTCTATAATACACAAGTTTTATATGAACAACGAAAAATTGCTTGCTATCCACGCCGATCTATGCTATAAGCGGGGAGCCCCCGCAGGCTGTTTCACGGCAAAGTTCTTTTCTGTGGGAGCTTATTTGCCGCGAATGTTGCTATTTGGGAGAAAATATGCTATAATTGTAGAAAAAACGCCAGGGAGGTCTCACCATGCTTGATTTCATAACCATAAACGAACAAAGCAGTATCCGCGTTGACGAAGGAAAGATCATTTACTCCGATCCGTACAACATCAACTGCGCACCGCACGATGCTGACATTATCCTCATCACACACAGCCACTTCGACCACTACTCCCCTGATGATATCCGCAAGGTAATGAAGTCCGACACTATCATCGTCTGTCCGGACACTGTAAACAAGCCGAAGGAGCTTGGTCTGACCGTTAAGCAGGTCTCCGCAGGCGAGAAGTTTGAGGTCCTCGGTATCAGATTTGAGGCTGTTCCTGCGTACAATATAGGCAAGCCCTTCCACCCCAAGTCCAACGGCTGGCTGGGATACATCATCGACAGTCCCGACCACGGACGCATTTACATTGCAGGCGATACGGACATCACTCCCGACAACAAACAAGTGAAGTGCGACATTGCTCTTATCCCTGCCGGAGGTACATTCACTACCGACGCTTTACAGGCTGCTGAGCTTGCAAACACTATCCGTCCGAAGTATGCGATACCTATCCACTACGGAACAGTGGTAGGAAGTCCTGCTGACGGTGAGAAATTCCGCAAGGCTGTTGACAGCGGCATAGAGGTAGTTATAAAAATCTGATGATAAATATCGTGAACAGTAAGAAGGCAGCCATTGCGGCTGCCTTTTTCATTATATTTCGTACTTCTCAAGTTTCAGAAGGGCTGTCTTTTTATCCAAACCGCCTGCATAACCTGTCAGACTGCCGTCTGCTCCGACAACTCTATGACAGGGAATTATTATCGATATGGGATTATGTCCGACGGCACTGCCGACTGCCTGAGCCGACATATGCTCAGCACCTTGCTGATTTGCGATGATATTTGCTATCTCGCCATAGGTCATTGTCTGTCCGTAAGGTATTGTCAGAAGTATGTCGTACACTACCTTTCGGAACGGCGTTGTGTGCAGACTTATAGGCGGAGTGAAGCCCGGCTCTTTTCCGCTGAAATAAATATCGAGCCATTTGACGGTTTCGGTAAATATCGGCAGCTCTGCTTCGGTGCTTTCCGATATGAGCTTATGGGGAAAGTATTTCTGCCCGTCGAACCATAAGCCTGTCAGTGCTTCGCCGTCACTGGCAAGGGTTATACCTCCGAGGGGAGAGGTATAGTGAAATGTGTTATTCATTGTCTTTCTTATTGTTGACTTGATATTTCTATCAGTTCGTCCATCGTATATTCTTTATATCTGTTTGCAGAAAATATGGAATCTGTTGTGTCAGGAATATTCTTCATAGCTTTTTTCAAATCGATTTCCCGAGGCAATGATAAAATGTTTCCTTCTTCATCTTCCAGCTTTATTGCACAGAAGATAAACTCACCTTTTTCAAGATCAAACTCAAAAAAATCCGAAACTTCAGTAGCTTCAACATCTAAAAAAACAGATTGTTTCTCAATAAATGTTTCATAAATTAGTTCCTTTAATGCTTTTTCGCTTATTTTAATAAGTCTTACTTTATCCTTATCCATATTATACTCCAATCATAGCTTTAGCACTGGTTTTATATTTCTATATCAATGCCTCAATTGTATTATACTGCATTATCGGCAAGAAATCAATGATAATGCATAGAAATTCTTGCCGATAAAAACTATACCACAGGTTTACTTGACATTTCCGTAATGCCGTGATATAATGATGTCAACACAAGGGAAAAGCTCCCGGAATTCTTACTAACGAAAGGGTGAAAACAATGAAAGCTATCATGAACAACGCTATGTCTGCATACATTTGTGCTTTTGATTTCCAGCAGTCAAGCTATTTCTTCCAGCAGGAGGATAATGGCTCAGTTTTGCTGCGCACAGATCAGAAAAGTGCTTGTTCGGTCATCCTAAAAAGGTGAGCAGAGATAGTGTTACATTGCGACCATCTTCTGATAGAACAATGCCGTCTGTGTGCAGTATCAACTCACACAGGCGGTTTTTATTATTCTATTCAGAAAGGTGGTTATTTTTATGCCCATAGCAGCTCCGACTATCGATATGATAGCAACAGGCGCAAACATCAGAGCTTTGATAAAAGGCAAAGGACTCAAGGTGGCTGATGTACAAACAGTATTCGGCTTCAACACGCCGCAAGCGATATTCAAGTGGATGAGAGGAGACGCTATGCCCTCTATCGACAACATAGTCATACTGGCACATATACTTGATGTGCCTATTGACGAGATAATTATAACTAATTAGACACTCCCGCCCATGTCGGGCGGGGTGAGATAATTCCGCTTCGTCTAATGGTAGGACATCTGCTTCTGACGCAGAAGATGTAAGTTCGATTCTTTCAGCGGGAACCAGCGCAGAGCCTGCGCCTCCGTCCACGTTGACGCTCGCAAGCTCGCTCACTCTTTTCAGAAAGCATAGTCTGCTTTCGCTCACGGCAGTAGTATCTAAATTGTAACATATACCCAACGATGACTGTGTAGCCAAGTGGAAAGGCAATGGACTGCAACTCCATGAGCGCAGGTTCGACTCCTGTCACAGTCTCCATTATTGCCTCTGTAGCTCAGTTGGTAGAGCGCAGGTCCGAAGAACCTGGCGTCGCAAGTTCGACTCTTGCCGGAGGCACCATTCCGTTTCGTCTAATGGGCAGGACATCGGTCTTTGACTCCGATAATGGAAGTTCGAGCCTTCCAACGGGAACCACAAAAAACTATGAAAGGAATGATTATTATGAGCAGAAAATTAGCAAGTATACAAAGAATATGGAAGATAGAACCTATCGAAGGCGCTGACAGGATAGAGCTGGCTTATGTTCTTGGCTGGCAGTGCGTAGTAAACAAGGGACAGTTCAAGCCTATGGACTTAGCCGTATATTTTGAGATAGACAGCTTTATTCCCGTCAGACCTGAGTTTGAATTTCTGAGAGCGTCCAGCTACAAAAACACTGACATAATGGGCGAGGGATTTCGTCTGAAAACTCAAAAATTCCGAGGACAGGTATCTCAGGGACTTTTGCTGCCTATAAGTATATTCCCCGAAATACCGACTGATATTGAGCTTGGAGCAGATGTTACCGAGATACTCGGAGTCCGCAAGTGGGAGATAGAGGAGCGAGCAACCTCCGGCGGTACTATCATAGGGAACCTGCCGAGAAGTATTCCTCATACCGATGAGACAAGAGTGCAGGCTGCACCTGAGCTCATTAAGGAGTTCACAGGACTTGAGTACTACATCAGCACCAAAATGGACGGAAGCTCCCATTCTATAAGCATAGATGAAGACGGTTTCCATGTTACAGGTCATAACTACGAGTACAAGGATGATGGCAACAGCGATTTCTACAAGCTTGTCAACGATCGCGGCTACAAGGAAAAACTCGAAGTATTTATGGGAAAAGAAGGACTTACTTCTATCACCGTACAAGGAGAGCTTTGCGCTCCGGGTATACAGCAGAACCGTCTGAAGCTCAAAAGACCTGAGTGGTATGTTTTCACTGTAATGGAGAACGGCAAGCGTGTCGGGCTTGAAAGAATGCTTGAAATATGCAGGGAACTGGAGTTCACGACTGTTCCGATAGAAGAGGTAGATACTGATCTGCCTGCTAAATACCCAACCGTTGAAGCTCTGCTTGAACGAGCAGACGGAAACTATCCTAACGGCGGTAAAAAAGAGGGCATCGTCATACGTCCGACTGAGCCTGTATTCAGCAGCAATATCGGCGCTGAACTGAGCATGAAGGTGGTAAGCAACAGGTATCTGCTGAAAAATGATGACTGAAATCCAATTCAACCATTTATTGGTATTCTGAAAATTTCAATAATATTTCATGATTCTCTTGATTTTTGCCTCGAAATTGTATTAAATACAATT
>CADBAC010000041.1 GCA_902792495.1 Ruminococcus flavefaciens
TCCATCTCACCAAGACCTTTGTAACGCTGTACAGCTACGTCCTTGTACTTGCCGTCCTCGGAGAGTTCAGCGATATACTGGTCTCTCTCCTCATCGGAGAATGCGTATCTTACCTGTTTCTTGCGCTCTACTCTGAAAAGCGGAGGCTGAGCGATATAGACATTTCCGTTAGTAATGAGAGGTCTCATATAGCGGAAGAAGAATGTGAGAAGAAGTGTACGGATGTGCATACCGTCAACATCGGCATCGGCCATGATGATAACTTTGCCGTAACGAAGCTTTTCGATATCGAAATCCTCGCCAAGACCTGTACCGAGAGCAGTAACGACCGGTGCAAGCTTATCATTGCCGTAGATTCGGTCAACACGGGCTTTCTCCACGTTGAGCATCTTTCCCCAGAGAGCGAGGATAGCCTGATAGCGTCGGTCACGTCCCTGCTTTGCAGAGCCTCCCGCAGAATCTCCCTCGACGATGTATATCTCGGTGTAGCGGTTGTCACGCTCGGAGCAGTCAGCAAGCTTTTCGGGCATTGCGGCATTTCCGAAAGCGTTCTTCTTACGCTCGGCTTCACGGGCACGTTTTGCGGCCTCTCTTGCTCTGTATGCGGAAAGGCACTTCTCGAAGATGATGTTTGCGGTCTCGGGATTCTCCTCAAGGAAGTTCATCAGCTTCTCTGTCACAAGTTTCTCGACAAAAGGCTTTACTTCGGGATTTCCGAGACGGCCCTTGGTCTGTCCCTCGAATTCGCATTCAGTCAGCTTTACGGAGATTATGGCGGTAAGACCTTCCATAACGTCCTCTTTTTTCAGGCTCTCGATCTCCTTTTTAGGAGCATCCTTGCCCTTTTTACTGCTGTCCTTTTCCTTGAATTTACCGAACTTCTTGCCATATTCATTTATGACCTTGACAAGGGCATTCCTGAAACCGAGTTCGTGAGAACCGCCGTCCTGAGTGTGGATATTATTTGCAAATGAGAGAACTACCTCATTGTAGCTGTCGTTGTACTGCATAGCGATCTCAGCGAAGGAATCTCCCTGAGTTCCCGAAACATAGATAACTTCGTCACCGAGAGCTTCGAGACCTCTTGTGGTGTGGATATGCTCTACGAACTGACGGATACCGCCCTCATAGTGGAGAGTTTCGCCCTGTATATTCTCAGGGTCACGCTTATCTGTGAAGACTATCTTGATGCCTGCGTTGAGGAAAGCCTGTTCACGGAGTCGTCTCAGGAGTATCTCGTAGTCGTAAACCGTATGCTCGAAGATCTCGCCGTCAGCCTTGAACATAACGCTGGTACCTGTTTCGGTGGTATCGCCGATTATCTTGAGCTGTTCATCGTAGTGGCCACGCTCAAAGCGCTGGAAGTAAACGTGCTCGCCGTCCTTAACGGTAAGCTCAAGCCATTCCGAGAGAGCGTTTACGACAGAAGCGCCGACACCATGGAGACCGCCTGATACCTTATATCCGCCGCCGCCGAATTTACCGCCTGCGTGGAGGATGGTATAAACGACTGTAGCCGCAGATATTCCTTCCTTCGGGTGGATACCTACAGGGATACCACGACCGTTATCGGAAACACGGATGACATCGCCTTCAAGGATCTCAACGTTGATCTCTGTACAGAAACCGGCGAGTGCCTCGTCGATAGAGTTGTCAACTATCTCGTATACAAGGTGGTGCAGGCCGCCGGGACCTGTTGAACCGATGTACATACCGGGTCGCTTGCGGACCGCTTCAAGTCCTTCTAAGACTTGTATGTCATTCTCGTCATAGTTATTGTTATTCTGCTGACTCATGATCTACCTCCAAAAATTCTGGTTGTATATGTCATTTACCCAATTTATGGGATTATTATCGATGTAACCGCATATTTCAAGGAATTCCTTTTCGCTGCGGATTATGTGGTCGTGGAAGGATTTTTGCCATAATGATATACCTGTTGTTTTTGATACATAACGTTTCAATGAACCGATTATGGTTGAAACTGTAGGGGCGGATATTATCCGCCCGCCGTCACCGTTTTCAATATCATTCATAATCGATAATATTAAATGAACATGATCTGGCATTATGCAATATTTTATTACATCAACATTTCATGGATGTGTTTTTGCAGTACATATGGTTATGAAATATAAACCATTTGACGAATAATCATAATTTACCAATCTGATTGGTTTTCTTGTATTCTTTTCCATACCGCAGAATATCAGAATCCGCCGCCGTCGGCAAGGCGCTTTCTCAGCGTTGCGGCCGAAAGCTGTGAGATGTACACCCTCTCTCTGCCCTCATTCATCGTTACAATGAAGCTTTTCGGCATTTCGTAGGTGGTGTATATGCACTTCTTTTCCTTTTCCGCTCTCTCCAGCAGAAGCTTCGTGCATTTCTCTACGGTGGTATTCTCTATATCGAAGATGCCTACGATATCCCTTACATCCACGGAGTAGTTATTCCCTATGTGAAGATACATTTTCTTCTTCCTCCGTTATCCTGCCTCCGCTGATACGCAGTATCTTTCCCTTGATTTCGGGAAGAAGTGCGCTTTCATTCGGGGTAGTGACGAATACCTGCATATCCCTGATTATGTCAAAGACGAATCTCTGCCTGTTCTCGTCAAGTTCGCCCATTACATCGTCAAGAAAGACCACAGGTGCATCTTTCGATTTTTTCATATATATCTCAGCCTGCGCCAGTTTCATGACCAGTGCGGCACTTTTTATCTGTCCCTGAGAGCCGAAATCACGGGCACTTACGCCGTTTATCTTAATTGCTATCTCGTCACGGTTGACTCCCGAATGAGTGCTGCCTGTACGGATATCATATTCCGATGTTTCTCTCAGTCTGCGGTAGTAAAGCTCCTCGGCTTCTTCGCCTATGGGCTTTTCAAAGTCTTCGGGCTTGTAGACATTTGACCTGTATTCCAGCGAAAGCTCCTCTGCGCCTCCGGATATGGTATTGTAGAGACGTCCGCATATTTCGTTGATCTTTGAGACATACTCATTACGCATCCACGATATCACGGCTCCTTCTTTTGAAGCCTGACGGTCCCATATTTCAAGGACATCCGCAGACGCATTCCTCTGAGCTATCTCTTTGAGGAGGGCATTGCGCTGGTTCATTATTGCATTGTTCTTGTTAAGGTGCATTACGAACATGGGATTCAGCTGTGAAGCCGCCATGTCTATGAAGCTTCTCCGCTTTTCGGGAGAGCCTTTGATAATGTCGGTATCATCGGGGATGAAGGCTATACACTTGAAAACATCGAAAAGAGCCCTTGTACCACGCTGTTTTACGCCGTTAAGGTGTATCAGCTTCGGGGAATTTCCGCCCTTTGCCATTTCAAAGGTTATCTTCTGCTCTCTTACACTGTCCCGGACCTTTACCGCCGAGGACATCCTCTGACCGTCAAGGCAGATATAGTCTTTTTCCTTTGAGCCACGGAAGCTCTTGCATCCCGATAGTATCCACATAGCTTCAAGGAGATTTGTCTTTCCCTGAGCATTTGCGCCGACTATTATGTTATATTTCGGGTCGGGAGCGAACGACACTCCCTTCAGATTTTTGAAGCCGTCTATCTCAGCATAGGTGACTATCACTCTACGATTACCTCATTGCCGTCGATAGAAACGGTATCGCCGGGACGTATCTTCTTGCCTCTCATTGTGCAGACTTCGCCGTTTACCAGAACTTCGCCGTCCTGAATGCGAGCCTTTGCTTCGCCGCCTGTACCGACAAGCGAGGCGAATTTGAGCAGAGCGTCCAGCTTTATGAACTCTGTGCTGATCTTTATCTTCTCAGCCATAATTTTTCCCTTCTTTTCAGCTTGATGATTCTGACTTATGCGATATGATATCAGCCCTTGAGCTGAATAGGCATTACGAGGAATATGAAGCTTTCGCCCTCAAGAGGAAGTATCTCTATTACCTTCATAGCGCCGTTGAAGCGGATACGGACTTTATCTCCCTCAGCAGCTCTGAGAGCTTCGAGTATAAGCTTGTTATTGAAGCCGATAGTAACAGTTTCGCCTGAAATATCGGCAGAAATAGCGTCATTGATCTTACCGATCCCTGTGCGGCAGCTTATCTTCACTACACCGTTGCCTACTTCGCAGCGGATAGGTGACTTGTTCTTGTCATCTATAAGGAGTGAGCAGCGCTCAAGGCTGGTTATGAAATCCTTCTTGTTTGCGATAACTTCTGTTTTGAAGTCTGAAGGTATGCTCAGCTTGTAATTGTGGAAAGCACCCTCTAAAAGTCTGGATATAACGAATACGCTGCCTATCTCGAAAATGATGTGTCTGTCGTTGGTAAAGATGTTGCAGGGCTTGTCAGCGTCGTCCTTTATAAGAGTTGAAACTTCAAGGAGAGCCTTTTTCGGTACTACGAAGTGGTATTTCTCCTGGCAGTCGGTCATTTCTCCTCTGATAGCAAGACGGAAACCGTCGATAGCTACCATGTTGAAACTGCCGTTTTCTATGTCGAAAAGTTCGCCTGTGAGTACGGGTTTGCTTTCGTTCATTGATGCTGCATAGCTGGTCATATTTATCATAGACTTCAGTGTGCTCTGCTTGACTGTGAATGATCTGCCCTGATCTACCATAGGAAGTTCCGGGAATTCAGAAGCTGACATTGCAGGGAAGCTGCACTCTGTAGCTGAGCATGAGATGTTGATGACTAGGCTTTCGTCTATATCAAAAGTTACCTCGTCACCTGACATACGTCTGGTAAATTCGCTGAAAAGTCTTGCACTTACTACGAATTCTCCTTCACCTTCGGTAGAAGCTGATATAGTTGTACGGATTCCCATTTCGAGGTTATAGCCTGTAAGTTCAACTGTACCTGAAGTAACTTTTACTTTGATTCCTTCAAGTGCAGGTATAGTTGATTTCTGGGAAACAGCTCTTGAAACATTGGTAACTGCTTCACTGAGCTCATTTTTGTTGCATATGAACTTCATTTTAAGTTTTCCTCCGTTTATATGAAGTGAGAAGGTGAGGTTTTCAACCGGCCTTGCCTCCTGCACTGTGTAAGTTAAGATAAGAATAAAAAAATAAGATATGAAAAGTTCTGAAATAAAGATAAGATAAGAATTATTTATTTGTTGTTGTTATTGTGTCGGTTGAAAAGTTGGCATCACAGTTTTTCCACGCAATATCGTGGAAAAATCATCCACACAGCACTGTTGTGAAATTTTTGAGAATTGTGAAATGATCTCAGCACCTGATTTTTAGTGTTGAAGAGGTTGAGAATTGTGGACGCTTTGTTTGTGGAATGTTAAAGAATCTGTTGAACTGCGAAAATCGTAAGAAATTTTTATTTAACATTTCAAATCCGTGTGGATTGTTGAAAAGTGGTTTATGTTGAACTGTGTCGGAAACGGTTTTTCACATCGGCTGAAATGCCATGGAGACAAGCTGTTTTGATGCAAAAAATTCTCTCCACAGAGTTTTAAACACTGTGTTGAAAACTCTGTGGAGAAGATCGCTTTTAAACAATCTTTCCCGATCCTGATGTTGAATTTTCGATGTTTCCTGCGATGCGCTTCTGCTGAGTTTTTAACAGCACTGAAGCGTTATCACACCTTGCTCTTATCCTTTATGTTCTTGATGATGTCCTGAACAAGATTCTTCAGGTTAGGATCCTTTTCCATAGCTTCCGAAACGCTTGTAACTGAGTAAACGATGGTAGAGTGGTCTCTTCCGCCGAATTCTGTACCAATTGAGGCCAGCGGCATCTGAGTGATCTCTCTTACAACGTAGATAGCTACCTTACGTGCAATGGATATCTGAGCGGATCTCTTGTTTGAGCGGAGATCTTCGGGTGATACTCCGTAAACGGTGGACACTTCGGAAATGATCTTTTCTACGGTTATCGGTATCGGCTGTTCGTCTGTGAGAACGTCACGGATAACGCTCTGAGCCATTGATATTGTTATCGGGCTGCCTGCGAAGTGGTTCAGCGCCTTGAGACGTACAACAGCGCCTTCAAGCTGACGGATGTTGGATTTCAGGCGGTTTGCCATGAATTCTGCAACTTCGCTGGGCATTTTCAGCTCTAAAAGTTCTGACTTTCTGTTGATGATAGCAAGTCTTGTCTCATAGTCAGGAGCAGAGATATCAGCGATAAGTCCGCCCTCGAAACGTGTGCGGAGACGCTCCTCAAGTGTAAGGAGTTCCTTCGGAGGCTTATCAGAGGTGATAACTATCTGTTTGCCTTCCTGATGGAGAGTGTAGAATGTATGGAAGAATTCCTCCTGCATACGCTCTTTTCCCGAGAAGAACTGGATATCGTCGATGAGGAGTATATCAGCATTTCTGTACTTCTCGTGGAAGTCGTCGATGTTACCTGTGTTGTTCAGGGCATTGATAAGCTCGCCGCCGAATGCTTCACTGGTAACATAAACGATATTGAAGTTGGGATGATTCTTTCTTACCTCGTTTGCGATAGCTGTGATGAGGTGGGTCTTTCCCATTCCCGACGGGCCGTAGATGAACAGCGGATTATAGTCGGGAACTGCCTTTTCGCCGCAGTTCTTTGCTACGGATTTACTGCAGGCAAGAGCAAATTCGTTTGAACGGCCCTCGATGAATGTATCGAAAGTATAGTCATAGTTTGCGAATTTATATGACTGTTCAAGCTCCTGATGCTTCATTTCAAGTTCTGCATCTGTGGGGATATTGGGGGTCTCGGGCTCGTTTGTCTCAACGTCGATGATTATGTTTACTTTAAGGCCGAGCACGTTGAAGAAAGCGTCTTTGAGTATCTCGTTATATGTTGTAAGTACGATATTTTTCTGGAACTCGGTTTCAACTCGGAAAATGGCATCGGAACCGTTGAAGCTTACGGGAACGAGCGGCTCTATCCATGTGGTAATGCCTATTTCAGGTATTTTTCCGTTTTCGAGGCAATATTTTTTTACGCTTGCGAAAACTTCCTCAAATGAATTCATAATTAACCTCCGAATTATGAGAGATTCCCATTCAGCACACAGAAAAGGGGACCGCTTTCATGTGATACTCTTATAGCAGCTTTTACAAGCGTTTTCGGGGGCAAACCTTTCTGAGGAAAGGTTCTTCCCCCGTACCCCCTTTCCAAAGACTTTTAATAGAATTTTTATTCTGATAGGGCGCACTCCGTACAATGTGAAAAATTGTAAGTTTTCCCGGTGCGCCCTATCAGAATAAAAATTAATACTGAAAGTTTTAGGAAGGGAGTTTGAGGGAGAACCCTTTTTCAAAAGGGTTTCCCTCAATAACACGTGTAAAAGCTTCTATAAGAGCATCACTGTTAAAAAAAGGGCGGCTTGCGAATGGGTGATTTGATTGCAATATACTCTCTTATTAATAATATGTAAGTACATTATACCATAAAAACGTGTTTATTGCAAGTGCTTTTGTTTGTTGAAGGAATAGAAAATCGGCCGGGTTTTAACACGTAAATTGACATATTGTTGAAAACTATGTGGAATTCACATTCTGTATCTTGAAAAACTGTTGGAATGCTTTCTGAATCGGGGATAAACGGCTGTTGAAAACTTATATGGCGGAGAATTTTTAACATAGTTTTTCATAATTTCAACATCGACTTTCAACATTTTCAAGGCTGTTGGAAATATGTTGATATGAGGTTAGGAGCTGTTGAGAAAGGCATTTCACAGGGAAAAAGTTGAGAGATATGTTGAGTGTTAATAATTAGCTAACAATATAGCTGAAAAGAGAGAGCATTATTGTGAAATTACACAATTTTTCTCAAATGGCTTGACAGGCGGCATTTTTTATTATATAATGTTTTAGTGTAATGCGGACGATACGTCTGTATACTGTTTTTGCTTTACAGGAGTTGTTATCTGCAACTCTATTATATATTCGCAGAGAGGAGGAACTGAATATGAAAAGAACATATCAGCCTAAGAAGCTCCACAGAAAGAAGGAGCACGGTTTCATGAAGAGAATGGCTACTAAGAACGGCAGAAAGGTTTTAGCTCGTAGAAGATCTAAGGGCAGAGCAAGATTAACTCACTGACGAGGCTGACCACAAAATATTGATTTTGTGGTCTTTTTTGTTAGTGACCAATTATGAACGATAATAAGGATTTCCTTACGCTCTATAAGAAAGGCAGATATGCGGCTTCAAAGTATTCCGTCATATATGTCAGACCTAACGGCAGACCCTTCAACCGCCTCGGTATCACCGCAGGCAAAAAGGTGGGCAATGCCGTGTGCCGCAACAGAGCTAAGCGACTTATCCGCCTTGCCTACCGGCAGTCAGAGGTGGATATGCCTGTGGGAATGGATATCGTTATAGTCGCAAGGACGGCTATAACTACCGTGAAATCCCAGGAATACTGCGGCTATATGGAGAAGTACGGCATCGCTGATATCAACAGGATGTTCAGGTGCTTCTCTTCATCGGGAAAAAAAGTATGAAGCATATCCTGATGGCTCTGATAGGTTTTTACAGGAAGCATATCACTACGCTTACTCCGCCTAAATGCAAGTATTACCCTACTTGCAGCTGCTATGCCTATAAAGCTATAGAGCGTTACGGCGCTGCCAGAGGTTCGGCTCTGGCTGTATGGAGACTGCTCAGATGCAACCCCTGGTCAATGGGCGGTATAGACCCCGTTCCCGAAAAATTTACCTTCAGAAGGCAGAAGATCGACTATTCACGTATCGGTGAAGATGCTGACGGCGACCAAGAAGAAAGAGGATAAATTTTTAATTAAGAGGTATATCAATTGACTGGACTTTACGATATCATAGGTGTCCCATTCGGATACCTTATGCGACTTATTTACGCTATTTTCAAGAATTATGCCGTTTCTATCATTGTGTTCACTATTGTTACGAGATTACTTATGTTCCCCGTAAACTTCAGTACACAGAAGAGCTCGGCAAGAATGCAGCTGCTCAATCCTAAGCTGGAAAAGCTGAGAAAGAGCTTCGCAAACAATCCCCAGAGACTTCAGGAAGAACAGCAGAAACTGTATCAGGAAGAGGGCGTTAACCCTATGGCTTCCTGTCTTCCTACATTTATCCAGATGTTCCTTCTCTTCGGCGTGCTGGACGTTGTTTACAAGCCGCTGACACATATCCTTGATATGGGCAAGAGCATTATCAATTCCGCTCTTGAGATTGCTGGCGTTGACCCAAGCAAGACAGGCCTCAGAGGAGAACTGAAGATCATGGAAAGCGTTGCCGCTGATAAGGGCAAATTTGCTTCACTTGGCAGCGACTTCGTTGACAAGGTTTACGAATTCAATCAGAAATTCACTATTTTCGGAGCTAACCTCGGTAAGACTCCTACACTTCACCCCGAGACATGGAACAGGGAAGCGATCATTCTTGCTGCTATCCCATTCCTGGCAGGTCTCGCACAGCTCCTCTATTCCTTCTATACACAGATGCACCAGAAAAAGGTGAACCCATCTATGCAGCAGGCAGGCGGCGGATGCATGAACGTAATGCTTTACGGTATGCCTCTCTTCTCTATCTGGATGGCATTCACTTTCCCGGCAGGTCTCGGTTTCTACTGGATCTGGTCATCACTTATCTCTTTCATCATCACTTTCGCTCTCAATCAGTATTTCACTCCCGAGCGTATCAAGGTGATAAACGAGAAGGAAAAGGAAAAGGCTAAGGCTTACGCTGAGAAGCACCCCGAAAAGAAAACATTCATGCAGAGAATGGTTGAACAGCAGGCTGAACTTGAAAGACAGCAGAATGGCTCATCAGGCGAAAAAATGTCAAGATCGGAACAGAATAAGGCCAACCGTGACAAGCTCAAGGAAGCAAGAAAGCGTATGGCTGAAAAGTACGGCGATCAGTATGAAGATGATAATGATGAGGAATGATTCATCAAGGAGGTATAAAAATGACTGAAAAGTTTACAGCAAAGTCTGTAGAGGAGGCAAAAGCCCTCGCAGCAAAGAAATTCGGAAAAAGCATCAGTGAGATCAAGTTCGAGATACTTGATGAAGGCAAAAAAGGCATCTTAGGAATAGGTGCCAAGGACGCTGTAGTAAAAGCAACTTACATCCCCGCAGGCAGTGCTGCTAAACCGGCCGCTGCTCCTTTGAAGAAAGTTGAACCCGTAGTTACTGCTCCTGCAAAGACAGAAGAACCTGCTGTAACAGCTGCTCCCGTTAACGAGAAGCCTGTTGTTACTACAGAGACTGTTGCTGAGCCTGTTGTCAAGGCTGAAGAAGAACCGGCTGCTCCAAAGGCTGAGGAAGCCAAGAGCGAAGCTCCTGTTGAGGATGACGAAGCTGATTACTCCCTCGACAACTTCACACTTATCGAAGATGAGGCTCTTATCAATCCCAAGGTCAAGCTTGCAAGAGACTACATCACAAGCATCATGAGAGCTATGGATGTTGACGTTACATTTACTGTTTACCAGAACGAAACAGGCGCTATCCTCAATATCGACAGCAACAACAATGGTACTATCATCGGCAGAAGAGGCGAGACTCTCGATGCTCTCCAGTACCTTTGCTCAATAATCGCTAACAAGGGCGATAAGGATTATTTCCGTATCACCATTGACTGCCTCGGCTACAGAAGCAAGAGAAAGGATACTCTTGAGCAGCTCGCTGCAAAGGTAGCCAAGTCAGTTCTCCGTACAGGCCGTTCACAGCCCCTTGAGCCGATGAACCCTTACGAGAGAAGAGTTATCCATTCAGCAGTTTCAAAGATCGAGGGCGTGTCTTCACGTTCAGTAGGTGAAGAGCCTTACAGAAAGATCATCATCTCCTCTAACAATCCAAGACCTAACAACCGCCGCAGAAACAACGACAGACGTGACGGCGGAAGAAGAGGCGATAACAGAAGAAACAACAACAGAAACCGTCGTGACAGAGAGGTTTCAATGGAGCGCAGATCCGTTGACCTGTCCACAAGCTTTGAGAAGGATTACAAGAGACCAAAGCCTGAGGATTCAATGGAAGGCGGTCTCTACGGAAAGATCGAACTTTGATCAAATAATCAGAACAACGGCAGCTTTGCCGTTGTTTTTTTAGGGGTGAAAAATTATGTCAACTATTGCTGCTGTTTCAACTCCCAATGCTGTGGGAGGACTGGCTGTCATCCGCATATCTGGCGATAAGGCAATAGAAATTGCTGAGGCGGTTTTCAGACCTGTTGGCGGCAAAAAGGTCAGCGATATGAAGGGCTATACCTGCGCTTACGGTGACGCTTACGACGGCGACGAACATATAGACGACTGCATTCTCACGGTGTTCAGAGCGCCGCACAGCTATACAGGTGAGGACACCGCAGAGATATCATGCCACGGAGGACTTTACGTCTCCAAGAAGATACTGCGTGCAATTCTGAAAAACGGCGCAGAAAATGCGGAAGCAGGAGAATTCACAAAGAGGGCATTCCTCAACGGAAAGCTTGATCTGACGCAGGCCGAAGCGGTAATGGATATCATTTCCGCAAGGGGCGAGAAGGAGCTGAAAATGGCTGAATCGCTCCGTGAGGGTGCGGCTTACAGGACGGCGAGAAAGTGCTCTGACAAGCTTATGAAGATTCTGGGAGACCTTGCAGCATGGGCGGATTACCCCGAGGAGGACATCCCCGAAGTCGAGCCTGACGCTCTTATGAAGGAACTGAGAGAGGTCCGCAGCGATCTTTCAACACTTGTGGAGAACTACGACAGCGGCAGGCTGATACGTGAGGGAATTTCCACAGCCATTATCGGAAGGCCGAATGTGGGCAAGTCCACGCTTTTCAACTGCCTCAGCGGATGCGAGAGGAGCATTGTAACTGATATCGCAGGCACGACCCGTGATATCGTTGAGGAATCTGTAAGGCTGGGCGACATAACACTCAGGCTTTCGGACACCGCAGGCATCCATGATACTGACGATGTGATTGAGGGTATCGGTGTGGATATGGCGGAAAAAATGATAGATAAAGCTGAACTTGTGCTTGCTGTTTTTGACGGTAGTTGTCCGCTCACGGAGGACGATTTGTATTTAGTAAATAAAATAAATAAAGACAAGACCATAGCTGTGATAAATAAGTCTGACGTTGATCTGAAACTTGATATAAATGAATTAACTAAATATTTTATACATTTTGTTTATGTTTCTGCCAAGGAAAATTCAGGAGTTATTGACCTGAAAAACATGGTCGAAGAGATATTCAGCATAAATGAGCAGACGTTTGAGAATGTCTCAGCTGCAAATGAAAGGCAGAAAAAATGTATCGATTCAGCTCTCAGGTCTATCGATGAAGCAATTTCAGCACTTGAAATCGGTGAAATGCTGGACGCTGTAAATGTAATAATCGATGAAGCTGAACAGTCGATCCTCAGTCTGACAGGTGAGAAGATCACTGATGCAGTTGTGGATGAAGTGTTCTCACGCTTTTGCGTGGGAAAGTAATGTTTCACGTGAAACATTAAGGAGGTATTTCTTTGTCATATAAAATGGGAGAATTTGATGTGGCTGTTGTCGGTGCCGGCCATGCAGGAGTTGAAGCTGCGCTTGCTTCTGCGAGGCTCGGATGCAGAACAGTCATGTTTACAATATCACTTGATCAAATAGCAAATATGCCCTGCAATCCTTCAATCGGAGGTACTGCAAAAGGCCATTTGGTGCGTGAAATCGACGCTCTGGGCGGTGAAATGGGCAAGGGTGCGGATGAATGTTTTATCCAGAGCCGTATGCTGAACCGTGGAAAAGGACCGGCTGTTCACAGTCTTCGTGTGCAGGCTGATCGTGTGAAGTATCATAATTACATGAAAAATGTATGC
The DNA here is from genome assembly GCA_902792495.1 of Ruminococcus flavefaciens. Lineage (GTDB taxonomy): Bacteria > Bacillota > Clostridia > Oscillospirales > Ruminococcaceae > Ruminococcus > Ruminococcus flavefaciens_Z. The sequence continues at coordinate 12,765 of CADBAC010000041.1, forward strand.
GAAAAACAAGAGAATCTTTATGTGAAACAAGCCGATGTTGCAGAGGTTATCTGTGAAGGCGGAAAAATAGTTGGTGTCAGAACATCACTTGGAGCCGAGTATGCTGTCAAGGCAGTCATCATTGCAACAGGTACATATTTAAAAGGAAAGATACATATTGGTGAGGTTTCGTATGAAAGCGGCCCCGACTCTGCGCTCCCAAGTGTAAGATTATCCGACTCACTCAGGGCTGCCGGAGTCGAATTAAGACGTTTCAAGACAGGCACACCGTGCCGAGTTAATAAAAGGAGCATTAATTTCGATGCGATGGAGCGTCAGGATGGCGACGAGAAAATTGTCCCGTTTTCATTTGAAACTCCTGTTGAAGGACTTGAAAATCAGGTAAGTTGTTACGTTACTTATACTAACAGTAATACCCATGAAGTGATACTTTCAAACCTTGACAGATCCCCTTTATACTCGGGCAGAATAGAGGGTGTGGGACCACGATACTGTCCGTCTATCGAGGACAAAATTGTAAGATTTTCAGATAAACCAAGACACCAGTTATTCGTAGAACCAATGGGACTTTCAACAGAGGAGTACTATTTACAGGGAATGTCATCATCGCTGCCGGAGGACGTACAGCTTGCATTTCTCAGAACAATAGTAGGACTGGAAAACGTTGAGATCATGAGACCGGCATACGCAATAGAGTATGACTGCTGTGATCCGCTTCAGCTTCTGCCGACGTTGGAGTTCAAGAAGATAGAGGGACTTTACGGTGCCGGACAGTTCAACGGAAGTTCCGGATATGAGGAAGCTGCTGCGCAGGGAATCGTTGCCGGTATCAACGCTGCTTTGAAGATAAAGGGCGAAGAACCGATGATCCTTGACCGTGCAAGTTCTTATATCGGCACTCTTGTGGACGATCTTGTTACTAAAGGATGTTCCGATCCTTATCGAATGATGACTTCACGCAGCGAATACAGGCTAATTTTGCGCCAGGACAACGCAGATCAGCGCCTTACACCTATCGGACACAAGATCGGTCTTATTTCGGATGAACGTTATTCCAGGCTTCAGGAGAAACTCAATCTTGTCGAAGATGAGATCAGACGTGTGAAATCTACCAATATTTCGCCGAATTCCGACCTTAATGCCTTTCTTGAATCCATCGGAACTTCCGCTATGACAACGGGATGCAAACTTGCAGACCTTATTCGCAGGCCACAGGTAAAGTATTCTGACCTTGAAAAGTACGATGTTTCACGTGAAACATTGCCTGATGATGTTTGTGAACAGGTCGAATTGCAGATCAAATATGAGGGATACATTTCTAAGCAGCTTGACCAGATCGAGCAGCTTCGCAAACTTGAAGATAAAAAACTGCCGAAAAACACGGATTATAGCCTGATTCGAGGCCTAAGACTGGAGGCTGCGGAGAAGCTTAATAAGATCCAGCCGTTATCGATAGGTCAGGCTTCCAGAATTTCAGGAGTTTCTCCTGCCGATGTTTCGATGCTTGCTGTGTGGCTTCACACTTTGAAGGAGGGCGAAAATGCTACCTGATTTTGATTTTTGCCGTGATGCATTTGCTAAATATGACCTTGAATTGGATCATGAAATGTATCGCAGATTCGATATTTACGCAGAATTCCTGGTTGAATATAACAAAAATGTGAATCTTACAGCCATTACTGATCCTGTCGAGATCCTGTATAAGCACTTCATTGACAGCGTTCTTATGCTTAAATATGCCGAAATACCGCATGATTCCAAGCTTATTGATGTAGGAACAGGTGCAGGTTTCCCATCGGTTCCGGCTAAAATTTACGATAATTCGCTGAAAATCACACTTCTTGACAGCCTCAATAAGAGGATAACTTTCTTGCAGCTGCTTTGCGAAAAGCTGGGAATAGACGCTGAATTTGTCCACGGCCGTGCTGAAGACATTGCAAAGTTGCCTGAATATCGGGAGCAATTCGATGTTTCCTGTGCAAGGGCTGTAGCTAATATGTCCCTGCTTTCTGAGTTTTGTATTCCTTTTATAAAGGTCGGAGGAAGGTTTATAGCTTTGAAAGGGCCGAATGAGGATATCTCAAGCGGTGAAAATGCTGTTAAACTTCTTGGAGGAAATGTTTCATGTGAAACAAATTACGACGTTGAGGGCGAACAGCGAAAGATAGTCATTGTAAATAAAATATCGCAGACTCCGCCAAAATACCCCAGAAACAGCGCTCAGATCAAGAAGAAAGCGCTCTGATAAAAATCTATAATGTCGAAATATCCGCTTAAAACAGGCTTTTGAGCGGATATTTTTTATAGATAATATTTCCTGTTTGCGGTAATATTTATTTACAGAGTTTTGCTCGAGTAAATTTGTGAGGTATTATTATGGCAGGATTTTTAAGTTTTACTAAGGAAAAACAGGTCAACAAAGTTCTTGAAGTTGCTATCGAGGACATTCTCCCTAACCCTTATCAGCCCAGGAGCGATTGTGAGCAGTCCGACATCAGTTCATTGGCGGAATCTATCGCTCAGAATGGTATTCTTCAGCCGCTGACTGTTCGCAGAATCGGTGACAAATACGAACTAATTGCAGGTGAAAGACGTCTCAGAGCGGCCAAAAGCTGCGAAATGGAGGTTGTGCCGTGTATCGTTTATGATATTTCTCAGCGTGAATCTGCGATCCTTGCTCTTGTAGAGAACATTCAGCGTGAGGATCTTTCGTTCTTTGAGGAAGCTCTGGCAATTGAGAAGCTGATAAAATATTACGGCATGACTCAGGAGGACGCCGCCGCAAAGCTTGGCAAAGCGCAAAGTACCATTGCAAACAAGCTTCGTTTATTGCGTCTCACAGACGATGAGAGGAAGCTGATCGTTCAGTTTGAACTAACCGAGCGTCATGCCCGTGCGCTTCTGAAGCTTGGAAGTGCAGAGGACAGGCTCAACATTCTTGAAAAGGTTGTACATAACAA
>CADBAC010000042.1:0-6022 GCA_902792495.1 Ruminococcus flavefaciens
GATAACACTCACCCCTCCCGATGAGTCGCCGGGTATTCTGACAAAAAATAGAGTTTTTTCTTCTCGACTTACTACTATTGATCCTGATAAGATCGGATCACTCATCGAGAAAGTTAATGTAAAAGGACGTTGGTATGATGGAGAAGAATACAAAGATGTGGCGACGGATGCTGAATTATACGAAATAAAAGGATGTTCTCCCTATGCGGTAGCAGCTGTGAAATTTGAAGGGAACGATGAATATTACTATTACTTCAACAAACAGTATCAGCCTGCAACATTGGAAGAACTGATCTCGGCATTTGATCTTGCTGCTGATGATATCAGTCGCACAGGCACATATGATCAGACAACGATTGAAAATATAGACACTGCAAAAGCATGGGAATATCTGACTGCCGATACCTCTTTGCCTAACATAAAAGAAGAATGTGATGAAAAAGGAATGACTGTAAACATCAGATTGAAGTTTGTCATAAACTCACCTGATAAGCCATGGCTTCACGGTATATTTGCCATAGATTCAAGAGGGTATATCTGGACCAGTATTGATTCATCAGATTCATGGTATTATATAGGTCGGGAAAAAGCAAGGGGAATAATAAAATATTTTAAGTAAAGATTCAGATTGAGAATAGCAAAAAGACTTCATACTCCGGGTAGGGAATATGAAGTCTTTATTTTGAATAAATTTTTGTTATTGATAACAGCCTGCGGTATCTGTCTGCAACTTTAATTAGCGCTGCCATCAAACTCCCTTCCTGAAACTTTCAGTATTAATTTTGCCCCATAGAGGGGACAGCCACCTGTTTGGCGGAGCCTGTCATAAGGAAGGTTTTCCCCGATAAATACATATAAAACTGCCGTATAGGTACTACGGTCAAATGTGGGCTTTTTGTTTCTCCGGAGGAACGAAAGAAGAGCAGTATATTACTGCTCTTCCTCCGATATTATTATGTTGAAATGGGGTAGTTGTCATTGTTGCGGTCGCTGTCACGCAGCCGCTCAAGATATATGGCTCTGCCAAGCTGAATAGCGATATATTCTCCCCTGTCACAGATATTGTTTACAAGTCCGCACATCACAACACCGTAAAGCACATCTTCATAGAACACGGGGAATGCCGCATATCCTTTGCATTTAAGCGAAAACTCATTTCGTGTGAACATCTCTTTTATCAGGCACTGCTGTCTTTCTTTCGGGAGAAGATACAGCTCATTATCCCTGAGGATACACTTCAGCTTTATATTTTCGGGAAATATAAGACGGCTCGTCAGATCGTACTTCACAGGCTTTTCAAAGAGGTAGAGAATAGCGTGTGTCAGCCCAAGCTTGTCGATATTCCTGCAAACGATATCAGGCTTCTGATCGCCGTGGATCCCGTAGGTGGAGGACATCACCATAAAGTCATGCATCATCCTGACGTTTTCATAATGCAGGTCATGCTCCACTGTCTTCTGAACCGAAAGGGAATAGATAGCCCTGTCCTTCATTCTCTGGAACAAGCGGTTTATCCTTATATTTGCCGCAGGCGATCTCGGCTGGGAATTCATCGCCGCCTGAAGCTTTTCTATGCATTTTACAAGCTTTATGGCATCGGTATACTCCATTGCTCCCTTCTCAAAGAAAACATCTATCATCTTTCCGAGGCTGTGAAATTCCTCGGGTCCCATATATCTGTGCTTCATCGACTGGAGCATTCTGAAGATGAATTCAAAATACAGCCTTCTAAGGTCAACATCTTCTCTTCTCAGCCTTGAAGTGTGGTACCTGTAGAAGCAATCGTCAAACATCCTGTATATGAAAGAAGGATTCACATTGAGCATTTCCATGGTGGTATAATCGTACATATCATAATTCATGGATTCTCTGCCGTAAAGTCTTGTCGGCACAAAAGCGGAATACGGTTTTTTTCCGTCAAGCTTTGCAAGGAGAACCTCCAGCGCTTTCTGTCCGAGGGTACAGCTGTCGGCTCCTATCGACGTAAGCGGAGGTTTCATTTCTCCCGCCATACGGGTGTTATCGAATCCGAAAACGAGAATATCACGCCCCGGGACAAGTCCCTTCTGACCCATAGCTTCATAGAGTCCCCTTGCGACTGAATCGTTGACGCAGAAGACCGCCTGAACTTCGGGATTCCTTTCCAGCAGCCTAAGTGCTTCATCTACGCAGTTTTCCGACATATCGGTGCTTTCGTAGTTTCTGTCGAAGAAGCTGACACCGTTCTCCTGAAGACAGCGGATGAATATCTGCTTTCTTGCACGGGCATCTATATTGTCATCACGGCCGCCGAGCATACAGAGATTTGTCAGGTTATTCACATTCACCAGACTTTCTACTGCTTCACGAATACCCGATTCATTGTCGTAGTTTACCACAGTCTCTCCCTCGATATCCGAGGCAATGAACACCTTTGGTATGCGCTGGAACTTTTCCGAATAGCCTGTTTTTATGACTTTCTTTTTTCTGGTGCTCATACTTCCGAGGTGTATTATCAGGCCGTCTATATCGCATATCTCGTCCAGTCTGAATATTGAATTGTATACCGCTTTGTAGGCAAGCATATTTGCGGAATCTATCTCGGGATTAAGGTATTTTCCGGCAAGGACGATAAGGCGCACGCTTCTGTCGTCAGTGACCGCATCCACGACACCCTGTATCAGTTCCTTTGAAAAATCGGTGCCTATCTCTTCCAGTATTATACCAATAACTCTCGGTTTTGCATTTTTCTTAAACATCAGGCCATCACCTCTGCATTTTTTCTCAGAGCCCGTCTATTTCGGGACTTGGCACAGAAAACAGGTATCCCTGAGAAAAATCTATGTCATAAGCAAGAAGCTTTGACTGTATCGCTTCATTTTCCACAAACTCAGCGATTATCCTTATGTCTCGCCCTATAAGCTGTTTCCAGCCTGAGATAAGAGCGATAAGGTTCTCCGATTCTCTGTCCTCACAGCACTTTCTTATTATCGAGCCGTCAATTTTAAGATAATCGGAATGTATATTTGCGATATGCAGCAGATTTGAAAAGCCGCTGCCGAAATCGTCAATGGATATGAGTGCACCCAGGTCGTGTATCCTGTCAACGAATGTGATGAGTTCTTCGTAATCGTCGATATCCTCATTTTCCAGTATCTCAAAGACAAAATTTGCCGGATGCCTTACCATGGAAAGGAATTCAAATATATAGTCCACCAGTTCATGATTCTTGATATCCCTGATACTCAGATTGATGCTGACGCTTATGCCGTCAACCGTTCTGAATTTCTCGAACACTTTCTTTATCATCATAGCTGAAAGAGAATCGTACAGCAGTCCGTATGACCTTGCCACATCGAGGAAGCTTCCCGGGTAGTATATCTTTCCGTTTTCGTCCTCAAGACGCATAAGGGATTCGTAATGATGGATGCCTTCCCTGTTGTTGTCATAGATGCCCTGATAATACGGGATGACCTTATCGTGGGCGATGGCATAGTTTATAACGTTCACCGTGTGGTAGCGTCCACGGATACTCTCCTCATCAAGCTGTCCGTACTTTGTATCACGCACATAGAACTGGATATTCTTCTGCATCATCTCAACTCTTGCAGAATAATATACAGACTGAACGTTGTCAACAGTACAGTCGTCGATAACGCAGAACATGGGGACAATGGCGATGTACTCCTCGGATGACTCGAACATTATCCTCTGAAGTGCTTCCATATCGCTGATGAAATCGGAAAGTGCCACCATATATGACGGCGCACCAACTGCGATCTGCCATTTGTCGATGAGGTACATGGTATAGCCTTTCTGCTTGGCAAAAGTCATGCAGTTGGTCAGATAGTTTTTATAGGTAAGGTCTATCATATGCTTTGAGAATACTGTTTCCATACTTGCGGTATCGAACACATTTATCATGCAGATACGGTCATAGCCCCTGAGTTTTATGTCCATATTCATAGCCGCAGCATTTGGGATGTCGTCTTTCTCGGTATAAAGCAGTTTCAGTTCGCAGTCACGTACAAAATTCTTGAGCGCTTCGGCAGATTCCGAATGATCTGCTTTGGCAAGCTGTTCTTCAACATCATAGAGGTAATTGATAAGTTCCCTGTTATCTTCCACGAGAGAATCCGTGTGGGAGAAAGCATAGGGATTATACTCCTGTGTGGCAGGTTCCTCACCTATTACGGACACGACGAATGTACAGTTGGTGAATGTGTTTCTGCCGTCAACATAAGCTATCTCGCCTTCTGTGATACATCCGCAGATATTGGTATTCTCATAAGCGGAAAGCTCCCATTTGAGACAGTTTGAGTATATCAGCGAACGTGCAACGCAGTTATATCCGAACAGAGTCTCGGCCTTCTCGAAATTCTCTATGCGTCTGAACAGCGCACGGTTATCGGAGATTATCCGCTTATCATAAATGAAGCCTCTTTTCAGCTTTTTGCCTACTTCGATATTGTGATTTGCGGTGATGTATTCTCTTATCCTGTATCTGTCTATATCGGGATGGTCAGCGTAATATTTCCTGTTTATCGGCATTCGCTCATTGAAAATATCGCTTATGCTCTTATCATCTGTGAAATTTATCAGCACGGGCGTATTATCGCTATCAGCATAGACATACGGAAAGAGATTAGCAAGTTCGGGCTTGTTCTTCAGCATTTCGCCTATACCGATACGGTACTCCTCAGCCGCATCCTTGCCGTCGATAGTGAGGATGCAGGTGCCGAAAGTGTCGGTAACTTCCACTTCGTCGCCTATTACCTCCACACCCGATGCAAAGGAGCTGTAGCATTCCACTTTCTCGCCGCCGATAGCCGCAAGAAGGATGCCTTTATTGGTCCAGCCATTCTCATTGAAAACAAATCCCGAAGCGAGGAATTCTTTCAGGCTGATATCGAAAGTATTAGCAAGTCCGCCTATCATCTGAACATCGGGGAAAAAGTCGTTGCACTTCTCCACGAAGCTGAAAACGTCCCTATATTTTCCCGTGAGGAAAGTCAGCATAAGTCTGGTATCATCACTTATCACCGCATCTCTGACATTCTGACAAAGCGTTTCAGGAGGTATAGGGATGTCATTTTCATCAAAAGTCGGCAGAAGGGCAGTTTTCACTTTTCCCGAACTCATCTGGGTAACGGAAATAACGCACTGATTCGGTGATATTTTTCCCCAGCTTATGATAGCAGAGGTGCTTGTGCCGAAAATATGTGCTCCCGGAACAAGCTGAGCCACGAATCTCGCAAGATCGACTGCTTCGTCTTCGAGATGAATAGCAGTATGTATACGTATAAGGATATCGCCTTTTTTAGGATCAAGCATCAGCTGACTGAAAGCTTCTTCCAGCCTTGATTTAGAAATATATTGAAAATTCCACGTAAACACCTATTATACCTCCATATTCCACTATCCGAAAAGTATATATATCTGTTTTTATCCGGATAGTAAATAAGTGTACACATGATATTACACCATGTATACACTTATATTATACCAACTATTTACTGCATAACTATCAAAAAATTGCTGATAAATTATGAAGTATTTGTAAATTTTAGCTGAATCAGATATCAGCGTTTCCTGTGTTTTTTTCGGATATTGTCGATATCATCCGTGCTTCCGCCGCCTTTGTCGTCATCCGCCCTGAACTCGCCTTTTTCCACCAGTCTCAGGAAAGCGTCAACAACATCTTCCATAAGCTGTGTTCCACGTACCTCCCTGACAATGGAAACTGCCTTATCGAAGTTCATGCGCTTGCGGTAAGGTCTGTCCGAATACATAGCATCGAAGGTATCGGCAACTGCGATTATCTGAGCCACACGGGGAATATCGTCCCCATTGATGCCATGAGGATAGCCCTTCCCGTCAGGACGTTCATGGTGAGCGCCTGCTCCTACGGCAAGTTCAGGCATGATGCTTATGTCCTTCAGTGCATTGTAACCAAGAGCGGAATGGGATTTGATGATATTGAACTCGGTTTCAGTCAGCTTTCCGGGCTTGTTGAGAACCTCCGGAGGGACACCGACTTTTC
>CADBAC010000042.1:6032-13878 GCA_902792495.1 Ruminococcus flavefaciens
GCGATATTGTAGTATTTCTCCACAGTCTCCTCATCGTAACCAAGTTCACGGGTAAGCATGGCAGTATACTCAGCCACACGGGTAGAGTGACCGTTTGTATACTTGTCCTTCATATCGATCACCTTAGCGAATGCCTCAACCATCTCTCTGATGAGCATTTTGTTTTCCTTTTCCTTCTTGAGGAATGCTTTGGTCCTGTGGCGGATGTAAAGCAGTGCCGCAAGTCCGATAAGCGCCGCAAGGAAAAGGAGCACACCTATTCTGAACCAGACCTGCTCATACAGCTTTTTGTTCTTGACTATCTTAACAGAGAGCTCATTGCTGTTGTTGCCCAGTGAATCGGATATTCGTATAGTAAAGCGGTAAGTGCCGCCGTTAAGATTGGTGTAGTCTATCGGTGCAAGGTCGCTTCTTTTTATGGTCATACTGCTGCTGTCAAAGCCTTCAAGCTGATAAGTGACCTGCGGATTGACCAGCGAATAATTGTAGACGAAGCTGTTGACAGTAAGCTTCAGTGAATCGGCAGGCACACGGAATACACCATTAGCATCAGGATATATCACCTCTCCGTCCGATTCCAGATAAGGGATGGACAGCTTTATATCCTCAACATCTTCAAGCGGCTTTTCGATGTTTACTTTCACAACACCGGTAGTGCCTGCAATGAACAGGTCACCTTCCCCGGTGAGGGCACTGTAGGAGTTGGACGTGGTTATGCACGACAAGCCGTTGTCTCTGCCGTAGTAAACAGGCTTTATCTCGCCGTTTGCAAGCATCTGTTCAACGGGCACGACATAAAGTCCGTTGCTGCTGAGTATCCACATATCTCCCCTGCTGTTTTCGTAAAGGTCGAAATTGTTGGAGTAGGGGAAATTCATAACGGTAGTCACCTTGTAATTATTATCCATAAACGCTATGGAGTTGCTGGTAACTATCCAGTAAATATCTCTGATCAGATCCTTTTTTATCCTCATGACGACTTCCGAGCCGAGCCCCGAATCTATGCCGAGATGACGCACGGAACCGCCGCTTATCACGTATATTCCGTCACCGTCGGAACCGACGATGATATCATTGTTTTCGCCCTCGCAGACGGTCAGTATCTCGGTATTGTCGATACCGCAGCTTTCATCGTAGACTTTTTCGACTTTGTCATCTCTTATGACTGCCGCACCGCCTGTACAGGCCACCAGCACCGAACCGTCACTGCATTCATACACAGCCTTTATCCTCTCTGAGGGAAGCCCGTCTGCTGTTGTGAATTTGACCACATTTCCGCCGTCATATCTTACCAGTGAATTCTCGCCGTATGTAGATATCCAGAGCCTGTTTCTGCTGTCACAGATAATGGAACGTATCCTGACATCTTTCAGCATCCCGATAAGGTCTGTGTCGTCATACTTCTCTCCCGAAGCCGAAACAGAACTTTTCAGCGGTATTTTTCCGACTTTACCGTTTTTATCAAGAACGGTAAGTCCACTGTTTTTGGTTCCTATGAAAAGCTTGTTCCCGTAAGCACAGGTAGTATAGACCACTTTCCTTGTGAGTCCGTACTTCTCATAAATATCGTCGAACTGATTGGGAACTATCTTCATAACGCCCTGATTCGATGAAACGAACCAGAGATTTCCCTGATAATCCGTAGTCATGCTGTCAACGGATGTATTCATGGGGATGTTGTCCACCGTCATAAGTTCACCGCTGTCGCTGTCGATGTAGCCTATACCGTTATCGGCACACACCCACAGATCGCCGTCTATCTTTTTCATGTAGTTGATATATGAAAGCGGAGCGACATCCGCAGCGTCTGCTTTGGTGAATCCCTCGCTCAGCTTTCCGTAGTATATTTCGGAATGCTTATTTCCCACATACACATATCCGGGAGCATCGGGATCGGGCAGGACAGAATAAAGATCGGGGACTTCCAGTTCTCCGGCACCGAGGAACTCCGTAACCTTGCCTTTTTCCATAGCGAACAGATCACCGTCTATGGTAATACCATAGATAACATCATCTGCACCTGTTTCGAGAGTCCTGATGTAAGCATCGTTTATCTGCGGAAAATCCACGGCACTGACTTTCAGTTCATCGTTTATCATAACTACGCCACGGGTAGTTGCAAGATAGACATTGCCGTTACTGTCTTCGGTGATACTGCGTACAGACAGAGATTTCAGCCCGTCCGACTTGTTGAACTTCACATATCTGCCGTTCTTCATAACAACGGCACCGCCGTCGTTCGTGCCTATCCAGAGTCTTTCCTTGCTGTCAACATAGAGATCAACAACACTTGTCACACCTGTAGTGGAATCGACTCTTTCAAAGCTGTTTCCGTCATAGCGGACAAGTCCGCTGTAACTTCCAATCCACAAAAAGCCGTCGGGAGTCTCGATAATATCATTAGCCTCGGATGTGGGGAGACCGTTAGTATTATCGTAAAGGACAGCCGAAAAGCTTTTCTCTTTTCCTGACGGGTCAACAGCAAGTATGGGTTCCTTTTCCGCAAAAGCAGAAACATTCCCCATAACGGCTGTACACAAGACCACCGCCGCAGCGGCTGATGCCGGTGCCTTGCTGAGATACCGTCCTGACCTCATATTTTTCATTCTCTGACTAACCTTCTTCATACTTCGATGCAATAGCTGTCTTTCTTTTTTTATGACAGTCCCTTCATTATCGTAAGGATATTGCTTCCGTCTATATATTCATACTTTATATCGTCCATACTCTTTTTCACCAGGAATATGCCAAGTCCGCCTACCTGACGCTCCTCTGCCGAAAGGGTAGTGTCAGGGTCTTCTTTTGCAAGCGGATCGTAGGGAACTCCGTGATCTATGAAAGTAATGCTTACAGCCGAACCGTCGGGTCTCACCTCTACCCTTACCTTTGCAGGGCCTGTTTCGGGGTCGTAAGCATAGTTGGCGATATTTACGAAAATCTCCTCAACAGCCATATCTATCTGCATCTGTATCTTCATGGAACAGCCTGTACCTTCAAGCTGAACATCCACAAATTCCAGAACCTCCTGCAGATTATCGATCACAGCTTCGATATCAAGTTCTTTCATGCTACACCATCCTTTCTGAGTATCCTCTATTCTATAGTAAGGATATCAGAGAAACCTGTAACTTCAAAAATCTCCATGATATCTGTATTAACGTTATTCACCTTCATATCGCCCTGTTTGTTCATGGTTTTCTGAGCGATAAGAAGAACTCTCAGGCCTGCGGAAGATATGTATTCCACCTCTTCAAAATCCATGATAAGCAGCTTTACCCCGTCAAGAGAATTGCTGACGATCTCCTCAAGCTGAGGTGCGGTTTTTGTATCGACTCTGCCGCTTATCTGAAGGATAAGAGTTGCTTCGTCCCTGACTGTTTTAATATCCATCTTCATTTTCCTTTCTCTCTGTGAAGTTAGGCGGTCATACCTCATACATGATTTTGGCTTTCCTGCGGTATGTCCGCTGAGGTCTGCTGCAATTGAATCCGTCTTCGCAGTCACGCCATGCACCGCTCTCATAGAAGCTTTCGAGTATATCTCTGTCCAGCTTGCCAGCACCGCACATATCACGCAGGATAGCGAATGCCTTTTCGGGGGGAACAGGCGGCTTGTAAGGGCGGTCCTTAGCGGTAAGCGCCTCATATATATCTATTATGGTAAGAAGGCGTGACTCCCATGAGATATCCTCACCTTTTATTCCGTCAGGATAGCCTGAACCGTCCAGCATTTCGTGATGAGATGCCGCCCACATGGGAACATTCCTGTAATCACCTCTGAACTCCATTTTCGCCAGCAGGTCACGGGTAAAAGTAACGTGAGATTCAACCATCATTCGTTCACTCTTTGTAAGAGTGCCCTTTACCACTGTTATGGATTCATACTCATAGGCTGTGAATAAAGGCACTGTCTCATCATCGGAAGTTATACATTTCAGTTCCGAGATCTTTTTAAGACGTTCCCTTGAAGCTTCGTCAAGGAATCCCACAGTATTGCATATATTTATGAAATCGGCGGCTTCGGAAATATCGTCCATCCACTTCTGAAGCTCATCCTTTTTATCGGCGGAAGTCATCATCTTCATTTTCAGCATAAGCTTTGTTATCTCTATCCTGTGCATAACATCCTTCAGACTTGCGCCAAGACGGGTAGGTTTGTCCATTATCTCGGGCGGCACAAGAAGTTTTCCGATATCATGGAGCCATATGCTCATAATGAAAGGAGCTGTATTCTCCATGGTAAACTCAGTGAGCCTGCCTTGTCGGGTCAGCCAGTCAAGGTAGCGCACAGCGTATCTTACCATATTTTTCGTATGATCCGCATTATAAGCCGATCTCTCCTCTGTCTCGGTGACCATGACCTCAACGAAGGAATTCATCAGGCCGATGACCTGATTGGCAAGGCGCTTATTATGGATAAACAGTTCAACAGGGTCGGTATTGTCACTTATAACAGCCACCAGTGCTATTTTTTCATCGCCCTTCATCAGGAACGAAGTTGTGACCCTGAGGTATCTCATCTGACCGTCGGTACGGAACGGGACTGTCTTGATGACTTTGCTCTTAGTATAAACGGCATCGAGAAGCAGTTCAAAGAATTCATCGTTTTCCTCAAACTCATTCATAAGTATAGCCACGCTTTTGCCGATAAGATCGTTGTTATCGGTATTGAGCGCATCGGCAGCCGCTTTGTTGCAGAGGCTTATCTTTCCGTCAAATCCTATTACGAAAACACCGTCTGACATATCGCTGACAATGCTTTCAAATATATATCTCTCATTATTATCCATTTTTTTCACCTGAATCAAAGCCCTTATACTAAAGGCAATGCCGCACAAAGTTACGGAATGTATAAGAGCATATTCCCCTTGAATAAAATATAATCACAGCTTTTTCTGCATTTACGGCGAACAGAACATTTCTGCATTCAGGCCGTATTATATTTTTATATACATTACATATATTTATTTTACCACAGATAAATTGATTTGTCTATCCCAACACAGATTAAATCATTTTTCATTATTTTAAACAAAGATGTCAATTTATATCTTCTTAAAAATAAGTCATATTGCCGAAGAATGTTTTATCATTATGAAGATTAAATGTCGCTATTTTTAATTTGTTATATTTTTACTTCAACGTGAGATCATCTCCTTTATCTTCTTCACGCAGACCGGCGTGAAAATGACTCGGAGTCAGTATCCCGCATCCCCCAAAAATGCAAAAAAATAAGAGCCGACTTGCTTTGACAGCTTGTCTGACCCGTTCCTTTTCTTAACCCGGCAGTTAAATCGTGCCTAATATTTCTTGCGACCGCAGCCGCAAAAAATATCGTTCATTTTTATCGGAGCATCTTTATGAAGTTCTCCCATTCATCATCTGTGGCATCAGCATCATTTGCAGCTCTTATCGCTTCTACAGCGATCTTGTGCGAACGCAGATACTCTGCTATATCAGGACTCATTCGTCCCGATGCTTCTGCATACAGATCGTAAAAGACATATGTTTCTTCCGCAGTCAGCCCGAATACTTCCGCCATCTTCTGTATCAGCCGAAGATCAGGACACTTTCTTTTCCCGTGTTCGATCTGACTGAGATACGCTACTGTGATGCCGAGTATTTCTGCAAGTTCCTGACTCTGAAGATCCATCTTTCGTTTTTGCTCGGAAATGAACTGACCGAGATCGGTTTTATGGTCCAAATGCGATTCCTTTCGTTCTGTGAAAAACTATTCAGTTCTGCCGTTTTTCCTTTTCCTGTACCTGTCTGCTATGAGATCGCCAAGAAGAATTGCTCCGTATCCTGCTATTCCTGTCATAACAATGATATACGGCATGATATACTGGGATTTTCCCTCTGAGATCAGCTGATAGAAGAATCCGCCCAGAAATATTACGGCTAATGATACCGCAGGAAAATCCTTCTTTTTCATTATCATTACTATTCCTGCTGTAAAGGATACGAAAAGAAGCTGTGCCCAGATATCCATGTACTTCCTGACTTTTTTACTGCCTTTATTGCACACCCAATCAGCAAATGCATTTTTATCTTTGAACTGTCCACGGATCGTGTTGTTCCATATAGACTCATAAGATGTCTCATTCCATTGGGATGCCGTCTTTTTGTAAAAGAAGTCGTTTGTATACTGCGGTTCTTTTACAAATTTCTTTAATCTGTCTGAAATAATTTTTCCTGCTTCTTCACCTGTTTTTCCGGCATCAAATTCGTTCTTCTCGAATTTCTCGGTAGTATAGATATAGCTGAACCATCCGGGAGCGCTCTGGGCTTCATTCAGGCCCATTGCTATCCACGCTGAATATGGGATCGCTTCTCCAAGATCAACACCGCTTCTGCTTTCATACATCTTCTTCACAGCCGGCTGTACTGTTAAGGAAAGTATGACCGCTATAATGCATATGATACTGTCACGCAGATATTTCTTGCGTCTGAACATCATTCCCCCTGCTATAAGAACCATAGCGATCAGCCAGATAAGATAATTTGATTTTATCATGACAGCTATAGTGATATAAACAACAGCCATGATGCCGCATATCAGCTTGTCTTCCATAAGGTAGCGCAGTTCAAAATAAAATGCGATAACAGCAAAAAACATTCCCGGGATGATACCGTAAATAAATGAACAGGAAATTATCGGTGCACAGCTGAGCGCAAGCATTAAAGTGACCGCCGTCGAGACACGTTCATCTCTGATGGTAAGATCGCATATCTTTACCACGAAAACGTTTATCGCTCCGAGGAAAAAAGCATTCATCACCTCTAAGTAAATAACATTTTCGGGGGATGCAAACGTCTTTACCAGTTTCATGATTATCTCGCAGAAAAAAACATATCCCAGCTGAAAAGAGTATTCCTTAAAGTAAACCCCGTTTTCAAGAACGGAATAATCATTCTCACCGAAAGCCGAAGCTGCTTTTACAATTTCCAGAGAATCAAATGTCGGTGCTGACTGCGATGAAAGCACCCATACAGTTCCAAGAAGGAAAGTCCACAGAAACAAGAATAGTAATTTGTAACTCAGTCTGATCTTTGCAAGCTTTGATGACAATACACATATCAGAATCAGAGATATGAAAAGATACACTATATTCAGGAACATATTGTCATTATGATAGATAACAGATTCATTGCCAGCAAGAATAAAGTAAAGACTTGACCTGACAGCTTTATCGTCTGCCACATTCTCTATTCTGACAGTGTGGAGCAAACTCACGATCGACAGCCAGAAGGCAATACAGCCTGAGAGGATACACACTATTCTTATTCCGATTTTTTCCATGATCGTTGATAACTTCGTTGTTTCCATTTCTTCATCACTCCTTTCGTTAAGGCAACACCGCACAAAGCTTGTGCTGAAGATGCGCAGACAGATTTTTTCGTCAGATTGTATAGAAATTCCGCAGGCATACTATCGTATGTCAAGGGATGCGCCGACAGATTTTTCCGTCAGATTGTATAGAAATTCCGCAGGCATACTATCGTATGTCAAGGGATTTCTGTGCAGGATGAAGGAAAATATGAACCTGTCCACATAGGGTGAATGTGCGGATTTTCAGGCATAATTTTGTCGGTGACAAGGAAAAAATCCGCCGACGGGCTGTCGCCCTTCAAGGATTTTTAACGTAGTCACCGGCAAAATTTGACGAAAAGACGTGCATGAATCCCTATGTGGACAGGTTCTCAGTGCAAAGCCGTCAGGCGGGCTTTGTGCGGTGTTGCCTTTTGTGAAAGGAGAACGCCATGTCCATTACTAAAAATGACCTTCCCGTACTTGAATACGACAGCGATCCCGTAACTATCGTCGAACTGAAGATCAAGGGGAT
>CADBAC010000043.1 GCA_902792495.1 Ruminococcus flavefaciens
ATTCCTTTGTGCTGTCATAACTGCCCGATGATTTGAGGAATATCTCAAACTCAGCGCCGCTTTCAAGGTTTTCAACGGTATTTTCATCATTATCGCTGTGCTTTACTATGGATATATTACCCTTGATGACATTTTCATCAACGCTCATTTCAACAGCATTTGCTTCAACTTTGTAATTCTCAGGCTCAGCGCCTACGCTGTATATTTCATCATTGAGCTGATATCCCTGAGATGGAGTCAGCTCCTGAAGGGTATAGTTTCCGCAGGGATATTCATCCGTCTTGAAATATCCGTTCTCATCGGTAGTATACTGTGCAACTCTTTCTCCGTCACGGTACAGACCATATACCGCACCTGCAAGTGAAGCATTGCCCTGAGCAGTGCCGTTTTCACTGTCTTTCTTGGTGACTTCCGCAGTGAACTTCTTCAGCCTGTTTTCAAATGTCACCTCAACAGTTTCATTTGCATCAAGTGTTGTTTTCTGCTCGTCAGGGACAACGTATCTCACAGGCACATCCTTCTCGCTGATAGCATAAGTAATAGGAGCATTATTGCTGTCGAATACAGGAATATCCGCAAGTATTGCTGTTCCGTCCGTACCTGTTGTCAGTGTGTATGTCTCACCGCCGCCTGTGACCGTGAACGTTCTGTCGCCATTCTGTCCGTCTTCTGATGTCTTGTTTATCCTGATAGTTCCGTTTGGACTTTTCTTCACTTTATCCTGTGTGATACGGAAAGCATACATATTCATGGAAGTAGCCTTCTTACCGTCGGTACGATTGTTTATAACGCATCCCTGAGAGCCGTTTGACTCGATACGCCAGTGAGTTCCGCCCTCACCGCTTCCGTCACCGACAGTTCTGTCATTAATGTATGAAGCATCAACACCGATATTCAGCAGATAATCAACAACCTCCTGACGGCTGTCAAATTCACCCATATATATCCATGAGTGGTCTTCTCCTGCGAGGTTGTCAGCGATCACAACTGAGCCTGCGGTTATAGTTGAACCGTCAGCACATTCCCAGTATGGGCGC
Organism: Ruminococcus flavefaciens; assembly: GCA_902792495.1. Lineage (GTDB taxonomy): Bacteria > Bacillota > Clostridia > Oscillospirales > Ruminococcaceae > Ruminococcus > Ruminococcus flavefaciens_Z. The sequence continues at coordinate 1,038 of CADBAC010000043.1, forward strand.
TCGGTGTAGGGGATATTTTCCTTTTCTACCTCTATCTTTGAAGATATACCGCTGTACGAAACTGTACAGTTATCATTCACCGAAAGCCAATGGGGAGTATCAACAGGAACGGGATTGTTCCAGGAAAAACCGCTTGTTGAGTAGCCAAGATGTGTCAGCGTGTAATAGATAAGGCCTGAACAGTCAACGCCCTGACTGCGTACAGTGTCCAATGACAGCGGACTATAGCTGCCCTGATAGTAGGCACCTGTATAGCCCTTAAATCCCCATCCGTAGGGAGAACCAAGAAGTGTTGCCGCCTGAGCGATCACTTCGTCGGCAGTAGGGAAAGCCACGTTTTCTTTTGTAATATCGGCATTTGCAGCATAGCTTACTGTGTTGCCGATAACAGAAACGGCGCAGAGACTTGCTATTATCCCTGCGCCGAATTTATTTATTCTGTTTTTGATTTTCATGATATTACTCCTGTTACATTGCCATTGATATTGTTTCTTCTTCTGTCATGTCCTCGGACTCCTCTTCATCGAGGTCTTCTTCCATATCCTCAGACTCTTCCTCATCGAGGCCGTCGTCCATGTCTTCGTCTTCGGACTCTTCCTCATCGAGGTCATCGTCCATGTCATCGTCTTCGGACTCTTCTTCATCGAGGTCATCGTCCATGTCCTCGTCTTCGGATTCTTCTTCATCGAGGTCTTCGTCCATATCCTCATCTTCTGACTCATTTTCACCGAGGTCTTCCTCTAAGTCTTCCTCCTCAGTTTTTACCTGATCATTTCTCAGTGCCTGATCTCTGTTCAGCTCTGCTTCAACCAGACCGAGGACAAATTCCTTCTGTGTCATATTATGACGGTGAAGATAGTCCTTCAGACGCTGAAACATATCCTCGGGCATCTGAAATGCCATCGTTCTCATCGGCCCCATATTTTTCACCTCCATCGGCTGAATTTTCGGGTGCAGTTCATTATACAGCGCCTGCGAAACGAACTCAGCCATTGTCATTCCGTTGGCTTCTATGAACTGCCTGATCTCTGCGTGTAACTCTGCATCTATCTTGACGGTGATGCCTTTCTTTTCATCTGCCATTGCTTTCACTCCTCAAATAATTTATAATCGCATTTTCTGCGAGCTCATCCGCTGTCACTCCCAGCAATACAGCCATTTCTTCCAGCTGCTGTGCAAGGGGAGACGGGATAAATACTTCTTCTTTCATTTCTGCCTCCTATGTCAGTGAGATATCCTCGGCCTGTTCTTCCGTTTCTTCCTGCATCCCCGCAATTTCCTCATTGGTCATGTAAATAAGCGGATATCTGAACATTTCTGTATATTCGCTTATCTGCTTATCCGTAAGTGATACTTCGATCTCCTCGCCGTATCTGTTCTCGCCATTGCCGACCACCATGAAAGTACCGTGGATTATCAGTTCTCCTGCCTTCCTGTTTGGTTCATATCCTTTCAGCAGAAATTCCTCATCGCAGTAAATGAGTGCATTATCATCCCGTGCAAAATACACAGGCTCGATAAGGCCGCCCACAACGCTCTGCTTCGCTTGCAGTTCATCACGTATCTCTGCGGTATACGGTTCTTTTCCGCATTCTATTATGAGAACTTTCAGAATATCGCTTCGGTCTGCCTTTTCGATATCAAAGTCTATCTTCTGAAAGCCGATCCTGTCACAGTAATAGAAGCCCTTTTTATCTCCGCTGCATATCTCAATAACATCGGATACCGAAAGGGAATGGCCATAATATCCGGGAGGATGCTTGTTATTACAGAGTGCAAAAACGCTTTCAAGGTCTGAGCAGTTAACTGTACCGCCGTATACCTGACGATATATTTCAGGTCTGATCCCGCCTTTTTTCATTGCTTCATCATAACTTCCGAATATCACTTTTTCACTATCCCTGATGTCATTAATCTGAAATATACGTATCTGCATTTTCGGAGAAGTGAAGCTTTCAAGACGTTTCTTTGCCCACTGCGGAAGCTGCTCCTTGTCAGCAACTCCCACAAAGTCATTCCTGTAAAAATAGCAGTTCTCGCCGTCTGCAAGGAATTTTCCATAAACCTTGCTTCCGAGTTTATCGGGCTTACAGCCGAATCCGCTCATAGCATAGAAATACTGAAAATACGGCTTTCGGAAATCTTCCATAAGAGCGGACGGCTTCAGTATCAGCAGTTTTTCCGTATAATCCCTGTCATCGGGGATACAGCTGTTTTTATCAAGAAGTCCCGGTTCATTCTGCATCATCAAAGTCCTCATATGGTCTGTTGTAATCATCAAGGGGACAGCTTCCGCATTCATGGCGTTCACAGATATCCATTATCATATCTGTGGGAAGTTCAGTCGTTCCTGCTTCAGTCCTGATAACATCGGCGGAAATATTATCCTTTCCTACAGTAACGAAGATAACATTATCGGTATCGTTTTCACGGTAAGCGCCTTTCAGGATAACATTTCCGCTGTCGTCAACATATCCCATTGCATAGATCATTTTATTCATAATAATTTCCTTCCTCGTCATCGTCAAGAAATGACAGCTGACGGTCTGAGTTTCGTCTTTCGGATGTATCATAGTTGCTGATAAACAGTTCATGATATTCAGCGCCGTTTTCATATCTCAGCGCAAGATTGTTTGCTCTTGTTATTTCCTCGATGTAGATACCGGGGACATCCCACAGCTTTCTTATCTCAGGGCAGTCGTTGTATGAAACAAGGAACTTCCCCTCGCATTCAAGCAGTGTATCTCTCAGTCTTTCATGGTCTTTCCTTGAAAAGTCCACATCATTGTAAAAGCTTTCAGTCGAGTAATATGGCGGATCACAGTAGAAAAAGCTTTCGGGTCTGTCGTACAGCTTTATCAGCTCCTCAAAATCCCTGTTTTCCACAGCCACGCTCTGAAGCCTTGCTGCTGCCCTTTCGATAAGCGGAAATTTACTCCACATGGGTTCAGGTCTGCAGCAATACTGATCTGTTTTATGGCCGTAGCTGAAATGAATGAGATAGTAGAACTTAGCTGCTCTGTCATAGTCGTGGAACTTCCCGAATATTCCGCTTTTGCGCTGCTTAACTATCCTGCGGAAATCATCACGGGCATTTATCATATATTTCAGATAGTGTATGAGTTTTCCCGGATTCTTCCTGACGCACCTGTAAAGGTTTACAAGATTGCCGTTGGCATCATTGAACACCTCGAACTTCTCAGGCGTCTTATGGAACAATACCCAGCCTGCACCTCCGAAAACTTCAATATACCGCCCGTAGTCAAGCGGAAAACGTATCAGTATATCATCACGGAGAGATTTCTTCCCTCCGATCCATGACATGAAACTATTCATACATCTCCTTCCCGCCGCAGTCTGATGTTACAGATCGCCGGGAACAGAAAAAGCCGCCTGCATGGAACATTTCTGTTCCCGGCAAGCGGCTTAAAAATTATTTTTCTTTGCCTGAAAACAGGCCAGTATCAGTCCTTTCTTAGTGGTATAGTCCGCCGCATTGTCAACGGCAGTGCAAAGTTCGCAGTAGGTTCTGTGAGGCAGATATTTCTTAGCGTTTTTCAGCATTGAAGAAATATCACCTTTCAGTTTTACGCTTGCTTGTCTTTGTTTTTTCGATGTGTGCATACAGCCTCCTTTCTCAAAGAGTATCAGGACGTATCCATATTTAATTCCTCCCTTTTCGCTCTGATATCGCTTTTCAGCTGAGCCGTCGCTGGTTTTGAAATCTACATGATTGCTCCGCCAACTAACTCTTGAATTTTCTTGCTTGTCCTGACAGTGAAATACTGCGTCAGAAAGTCTTGAAATGCAACAGCATTCCTGCGGCTTTCTTCCTTGTCTTTCTCTGTCAGTCCGTCGCAATATTTCTTCAAGAGTTAATTGGCGGAGCAATAACATCAGTGTTTATAACTGATGGGATAAGCTATTTTCTTCGGAATCTGCATACAATTCTTCTTCCGTGCATGGCTCAATGTATTCCGTTATAATGCCGAGTGCTTCATCATAGCTGTGAGATGAAGTAACACGCTCATACATCTCTTTTGCTTCATCAGCCTTGTCATTGCTTTTCAGAGTTTTTGAAGCGATACCGAGAATATTGTAGATATTCCCGTTTGCTCCGATAATCGGACACATTGGCTTTTCTTTCATTGACATCATCTCCATTTCTTCCGACTGTTCCTCAGAATAGTCGGTATTCATGTATTCTTCAAGCGTTGCTGTATCGCCTGTGTAGCTGTAGTCATTCTCATCAACGAATCGGCTGTGCCAATAATCGTCCATTTCAATTTGTTCCTTGCAGATTATCGTTCCCCAGTGATTTACCATCACAGAAGGCTTTATTTCACATATTTCGCCTGTGCAGTCATCATCGTGTCTTACATCATATGCATACAGGCCCTCGGGTACGGTACTGCGGTCAACTCTCATATTCGTGAACAGCACTGTCTGACCAAGCATTTCCATGAGCTCATAATTTTCTTCTTTCGCATTTATACTCATAACTGCGATATCTCCATTTCAGCTTCTTCCGATTCATCGATGCTTTCTTCCTGAGATATTACATGGAAGCTGTCATGCTCTATTATCAGGGACAGACTTCTTCCGTTGTCCCATTTCATGACCGCCTGTCCACAATCATCAATATCTATTATTGTTCCTTTAGTACCTGCAAGTATCGGCTGTGGATCGTCCATATCCTTGTCAAGCTGAATCCTTGTGCCTGACGGATATCGTCTGCGGTAATACTCCGCTGTTTTATCATTCAATCTTATCACCTCCCGAATTATCAGGGTAAACCGGTTCTATCGTCCATCCTCTGTCATAATGAAGGTAAATATATATTTTTCCCATTCTCTTTGTTCTGACAGCAATATTGCTGAGAACGGTGTTCATCTTCGTAAGAACGTCTTCCCACCAGCTGCAAAGGCTGTCCAGTTCCGGTTCTGAAAGTGTACGATAGCATTCACAATCCAGTACAAGCATGAGCTTTTTTCCCTTTTCCTCAACTGTCGGAACAGCCGAATATATGGTGCTTTTAAACATATGCGGCAGTTCGGTAGGAGACAGCATTTCGGTAATGTTCTCACAGATCTCATTCCTGCACTTTTTCTTTTCGCTTTCAAGCATTATCCGAAAGTCTTCACCGCCGTCCCACGGATTTTCGTATGGCGCTTCTTCTTTGACAAGCAAAGGGGAGAAAAGTTTAAGTTTTGTAGATTTCATGTTTTACCTCCTGTTACATAGCAAGCACATTGCTTTCATTGTATTCTTCTGTTATTTCTTCGGCTAAAATCGTAAGCTCATTATCTATGGCATCACAGATGATCCTTGCAGTTCCCTGTATCTCATTCAGAAAGCGGTTGAGCTGCTCAAGCTGTTTGCCATGACTCCATGATGCAATATATGGGAAACTGTACTCGCTTGTATCAAGTCCATACCTTGAAGCCACTATGTATGCCACTGATTCAGCCTGGACTTCTTTGTCACTTCTGGTAGTATCGGCTGTAGGAAGCTTTTTATCGGGATCGTGCAGCAGCGCATGAGCGCATTCATGTATCGCTGTCTTTACGGCTTGTGCGCCGCTGAGACCTGACTGTATCACTATCCGCTGTTCGCTGTGACTGTAATATCCCTTTGCTCCGCCCGATATGTTCTCTACGTCCACAGGAAGGCCTGTTACGCTTCTGACGGCGCTTATTACGGCTTCTACGTGTTCTTCCTCGATATCCTCGTCAAGGTCGCTGACGTACTCGGGAACGGGCTCTCCGCTGGTCTGGGATACGTCAAAAACATAGACCTTTCTGAAACCGAGCGTTCTTGTCTCGGCTTCGTCCTGTTCTTCTTCGTCCTCATTTTCTGACTGCTTATTCCTGAATGTCATCGGAGCGAGTATGGCTATGCCCTTTTCACCTTTGTTGACGGTTCGTCCAAGCTGTTTCCATTTTCCGAATGCCGCCACAAGGCTTGCTTCCGGTTTCTGAAGCATGATAAGAATACAATTGCCTGCGGAATAATTGGTAAATTTACTCATATACCGCAGACAATCTTTATATCTATCAGACTCAAACACAGTTTTTACTCCGTCATCTATCTTTTTGAACAGGTTCTGCATCTCCTCTCGCTTCTCCGACTTATATTCGGCTTTCTGACGGGGAGTGAGTTTTTTCTTCCATGCCAGTGCTATCGACCTCCTTTAAGGCAACACTGCACAAAGCCCACCTGACGGTTTTGTACTGAATCTGCTTGCATATTTTCCGTCATATCGCACAGAAATTCCTTGACATACGACAGTATGCCTACAGAATTTCTATACAATCTGAC
>CADBAC010000044.1 GCA_902792495.1 Ruminococcus flavefaciens
GCTCCATATTTCTTTCCTTCGCATACTTCCTTCATCTGCCGCAGGCAACGGTCGTATGCTCAGCACAATACATCACTAATTATACATCAGAAAGCGCAGATTGTCAAGGAAAATTTCTGTCCGTTACTGATGATCCTGATACACCAGATACACGATGTACACGAAATAGAATACCCATATTATCCACGTAACTGCCCACCAGCCTGTGAATATGCTTATAAACAGATACGCAGCCACTGTAGCCAGTGTAACAAAAAGCTTTTTCATACTATCATTTCTCCTTCGTGAAAGTACATCGTCAACTCTACCTACAATTATACCATGCACCTCTTGCTTAGTCAATATTGACATTATCGGGGCAAAGTGTTATAATGTATATATCTGTATTATTTAGAAAAGAGGTCTATATATGGCAAAAGATAAAAAGCTGGTCACTGAGATAACCTCCATGGACGAGGATTTCGCTCAGTGGTATACTGATATCTGCAAAAAGGCAGAACTTATCGAGTACACAAGCGTTAAGGGATGTATGGTAATCCGTCCTTACGGCTACGCTATCTGGGAGAACATCCAGAGAATACTCGACACTACTTTCAAGGAAACAGGCCACGAAAATGTTTGTATGCCTATGTTCATCCCTGAGAGCCTTCTCCAGAAGGAAAAGGACCACGTTGAAGGCTTTGCTCCCGAAGTTGCATGGGTAACTTACGGCGGAAGCGAAAAGCTGGAAGACCGTCTCTGTGTACGTCCTACTTCCGAGACTCTCTTCTGCGAGCACTATGCTAATATCGTTCATTCCTACAGAGACCTGCCAAAGCTTTACAACCAGTGGGTAAGCGTTGTAAGATGGGAAAAGACCACCCGTCCTTTCCTTCGTTCAAGAGAATTCCTCTGGCAGGAAGGCCACACTATCCACGCTACCGCTGAGGAGGCTATAGAGGAGACAGAGCGTATGCTCAATGTATACGCTGACTTCTGTGAGAAGTCCCTTGCTATGCCTGTTGTAAAGGGCAAGAAGACAGAGAGCGACAAGTTCGCAGGCGCTGTATCAACATACGCTATCGAGGCTCTCATGCACGACGGAAAGGCACTTCAGGCCGGTACTTCACACTACTTCGGCGACGGATTTGCAAAGGCTTTCGGCATTGAATACACAGACAAGGAAAACAAGAGAGTTAATCCTCATCAGACAAGCTGGGGCGTTACAACACGTCTTATCGGCGCAGTTATCATGACTCACGGCGACAACAGCGGTCTTGTACTTCCTCCTGCTGTTGCACCTGTACAGGTAGTTATCGTTCCTATCGCTCAGCACAAGGAAGGCGTTCTCGACAAGGCAAATGAGCTCTTTGAGAGACTGAAGAAGGCTGGCGTAAGAGTTAAGCTTGATGATACCGATAACTCTCCCGGATGGAAGTTCGCTGAGTACGAAATGAAGGGCGTTCCGCTGAGAGTGGAGATAGGTCCCCGTGATATCGAAGAGAACAAGTGCATCATTGCTTCACGCTGGAACGGCGAAAAGGCAGAGACTTCACTGGATGAGCTTGAAAACGCAGTTGCTCAGAAGCTTCAGGAAGCTCACGACGGTATGTACAACAAGGCTCTCGAAAATCAGAAGAACAGAACATATGCCTGCACAACTATCGACGAGATAAACAAGGCTCTGGAAAAGGGAGACGGATTTATCAAGGCTATGTGGTGCGGCGAGGAAGCCTGCGAGGACGAGGTAAAGGAGAAGACAGGTGTCGGCTCAAGATGTATCCCGTTTGAACAGGAGCACCTCAGCGATGTATGCGTATGCTGCGGCAAGCCTGCAAAGCATATGGTATACTGGGGCAAGGCTTATTGATTGGACTATTATAAAAGCAGTCGGGCGTACAATATGTACGCCCCAGTTTGTTGATAAAGTCAGATTTTATACGGCATTATCGGGCGGACGAGGGCGTCCGCCCCTACAAAATGGCTATTCTTCGTAAATGATTTTGTAGGGGACGCCGCCCTCGGCGTCCCAAAACAGGTTTTTTGACAAGCTGAGGGCGCACAATGTGCGCCCTTTTGTTATAATGCAGGGGTGGATATTATCCGCCCGTTTATACGCAAAACGCCGTGGTATTGCCTTTTCGGAAATACCACGGCGATAAATATCATTACTGATATGTATATTACTTTCTCTCCTTGAGAAGGTCTCTGATCTCTGTAAGAAGAACTTCTTCCTTCGGAGGCTCAGCAGGCTTCTCTTCTTCCTTCTTCTTGCCTACTGCCATAGCCTTGTTTACAGCCTTGATGAGGCAGAAGAGGATGAGTGCGATGATAAGGAAGTTCAGAACTGCGGAAAGGAATGCGCCGTAATTGAAATCAACACCGTTTACTGTGAACTTACCGCCTACGAGCTGCATAACGCCGTTTTCGTCCTTCTCAGCGCCGCCTGTGATAAGAGCGATAAGTGGGTTGATAAAGTTATCTGTAAGTGCGCTTACGATGCTGCCGAATGCTGCACCGATGATAACACCGATAGCCATATCCATTACGTTGCCCTTGAGTGCAAATTCCTTGAATTCCTGTAAAAACTTCTTCATTTCGATCTTCTCCTTAGTACATTGATTTCTGGTCACAAAACAGGATACAACAGTTATCCTTCATATGACTCACCCTTGTGAAAACAGATCCTGTAATTCGGGCAGACTGGGTATCTCCACAGTCTCGGTCCTTACTGTCTTTTTAGCCTTCATATGCTCGGGTAGCTCGATCTCGTCTATCACGTCATTGTAGGTTTTCTTCTTTGTGGGAAGAGCCTCGACAGCATGATCTGCGTGTGCCATAATAGCCTGCTTGTGTTCGGGAACGTAGGCTTGGAGCTTTCCTGCATCTGCTTCGGCTGTTTTACCCATAACATCCCATCTCATGGCTTCGTTGTTTTTTGCAAGAGAATCGGCACTTACCTCTCTTGTAACTCTCATTCTGTCCTGTGTTTTCTTTTCCTCGTTGTATTCAAGTTGGTCAGCGTTAACGGTCTCTGTCTGACGCATATAGAGTCTGTTGAACTTATGGTCATCATTCTTGACAAGGGCTGATGCATCGGCGATAGGCGTATCTCCCATATAGTCATTGCGCTTATGCTCAAACCTTTTAAGACGGCTGAGGTCTGCGCCTGCGGTTGAGAGATCGTCCATTTCTCCGCTGTGCTTGCCGAAGAAATCATCATTGGAAGTATCCTTATGCCTGGTCGCCTTTCCGCCGTCGAAGAATTCCCAGAAATCGTCGGGAACATCGACTCTTTTTTCCTCTTCCTGCTGCTGCGGGGGCGGCGGAGGCGGAGGAGTTGGCTGCATCTGCTGCTGGGGAATGCCCTGCATAGCAGGCATACCGCCCATTACAGGCGCATTCTGGTAGTTGGGGACAGGCTGTCCGTACAGGGGCGTACCATTCTGGTCGTAGCCCATGAACTGTGGCTGCTGATACATAACAGGCTGGCCGTAGACAGGCATACCGTTCTGGTCGTAACCCATGAACTGCGGCTGCTGATACATAACGGGCTGTCCGTAGAGGGGCATACCATTCTGATCGTAACCGATGATCTGAGGCTGTTGGTACATCATAGGCTGACTATAAACGGGCATACCGTTCTGGTCGTAGCCTATTATCTGAGGCTGTTGGTACATTTGCTGAGGAATTCCTCCCATCTGCTGCATATTCTGCTGTGGTATCCCTGCCATCTGATAAGGATTATTATTAGCCGCATGGACAGCAGGGGTGCTGTACTGATTAGGCTGATAATTATTTGCCTGCATCTGAGGCTGGGGATGTGGGTGTGATATTTGTTCCGGTAATGAGACTCTGTCAGCATCTAACTTAGGGATAAACGGTTCATCGAATCCTGAGAAATCAAATTCTTCGTCGGTATCGTTGAGTTCATCGGCTGTATAAAGTGCAGATGAAGCTGCCGCTGAAGGGCGGTCGCTGATGGTAAAGGTACCGCTTCCGATGGTATAGACGCTGCCGCTTGAAGCATCGTCTTCGGAATGATATCTTCCTGCATCGACCTGTTCGATATTGACTTCATTGGGATTTTCGAGGTTGAGACCGCATTTTACGCAAAACTTGAATCCAGACTGATTTTCGGTTCCGCACTGTGGACATTTCATAGAAAATCACTCCTTCGTTCAGGGCGTAAGGGACGCTATCGTGAAAATACAGGCCGCTATACAAGCTTTATCTCATCAGGCAAAAACGAGGCACAATTCCTTTTCCTGACTGTAAAAACAGCCGGCTGACGGAACGTGTGCCATCCGAGACCGGAAACGCTGCTGTAAGACTGTGGCATACCGCACAAAGGCAGTACAGGGGACCACGGTGAACAGCTTGTTCCCCCGATGAAAAACTCTGTATAAACCGCATTTCTATGAGAGAAAAAATACGGACAGGAAGCCGTAAGGCCGCTATTTTTTCACTTATCTTATTATATCATTAAAAAATGAACTTTTCAATAGCTTTTAAAAAAATTGTGCAATACGGTACTATTTGTCTGATGCATTTTGTTAATATTTAACGTGGCTAACAATATGCATATCATATATATGTATATATTCACAAGTAATGAGGTCTGTCTATCACACTTATTTTCAGCTATATCAATGAAAAACACACAAATATTTACCGCAAACCCCGCTTTTTTTACTGCACACATACAAAGATGTATGGAAACTACTGTATTTTTATGGAGTAATGTGGTATAATAGATTTATTAATATTATGTCGCTTTTTGCGGCAGATCGGAGTGTTAATATGGCTAAGGATGTCAGCAAAGCTAAAAGCTACAGAAAAAATAAAATCTTTATAGAGCTTATCCTCAGTATCGCTATCGTTGGCGCCTGCGGATATATCGTAAAGGGCTCCATCGACCGCTCAAAGATCGTTGAACCCTCCACTTTCGTTGATAATACAGACCTGGAAGAAGCTAAACTCGAAGCTGATAAGGCAGACCCTACAAAGACTGTTTTCGAGGATGTTCCCGTAAGCAATCAGGAAGTTTTCAAGGGCGACCTTATACTGGTAAATAATGACCATCAGTATTACAGCGGCGGCGAGGACCTTGTAGGTATCACCGAGATGAATGAACGTGCCGAAAGAGTAAGCTTCACAGCGTTCAGCTACGACTTCACTATCCTCCGCAAAGTGTATGAGCCAATGGCACAGATGCTGGATGACTTCTATAAATTATATGACAACGACACCGTTCAGATCTACGGTTCATTCAGGACCACAGATTTCCAGCAGGAACTCTACGATCAGGACCTTGCCATGACAGGCGAAGAAGGCTCAGCAAGAGTCGCAAAGCCGGGCTTCAGCGAGCACGAATCAGGCTACGCTTTCGACCTTACAGAGACCGCTACAGGCGATTATCAGGGCACAGGCGATTACGCATGGATCAATGAGAACTGCTACAAGTACGGCTTTATCGAGCGTTACAAGGAAGATAAGACAGAGATTACACAGATCCAGCCCGAGCCGTGGCATTTCCGCTATGTAGGACTTCCTCACGCTTACTATATCACCAAGAACAACCTCTGCTTGGAGGAGTACATCAGTATGCTCAGCCAGTACGTTTACGGCGAACATCACCTTGAATTCACCGACGAGAACGGCAATGGCTACGAGGTATATTACGTTCCTGCTGACATGGGCGCAGATAATACAAATATCCCTGTTCCCGCAGGCAAGAAGTACGATATCTCAGGCAATAACATAGACGGATTCATCGTTACACTCTATAAAAAGGGCGAGGAGTATATCCGTGAAGGCGAAGAAACAGAAACTCCTACAGCTCCCGTAGGCTACGCTACAGGCGCAGATGCCGAAGCAGAAACCGAGGAGACCTCAGAAGCAGAAGAAGCTACAGAGGAAGCTTCCGAAGAAACTGCCGAATAACAGAATATCAATGCAAAAGGGCACACGTAACCGTGGTGCTCGTACAGCAGCTTTATGCGTGTCTATTGAGGGAAACCCTTTTGAAAAAGGGTTCTCCCTCAAACTCCCTTCCTAAAACTTTCAGTTTTAAATTTTAGCCTGATATGGCGCACCAAGTAAACTTACAATTTTTTATATTGTATGGTGTGCGCCATATCAGGCTAAAATTTGGACCAAAAGTCTTTGGAAAGGGGTTCGGGGAAGAACCTTTCCTCAGAAAGGTTTTCCCCGATAAATACATATAAAGTTGCTATACGAGTACCACGGTTAAACGGTGCTTTTTATCCTTTGGTGAGTTCACGGAATTCTTCTTCGGTGATTATCGGAACGTTCAGCGATTTGGCGGTTTTATTCTTGGTTGAATTTGACTGTGAATCGTTATTGATAAGATAGCTTGTCTTGGAGGATACTGAGCCTGAGACCTTGCCGCCCATTGACTCGATATACGCTTTCAGTTCGTTTCTGTTCTTCCAGATATTTACCGAGCCTGTGATAACGAATGTCTTGCCTGCGATAGGTGAATCCTCGCTCACTGCTTCGGGTTCGGCGATATCAAGTTCACTGAGAAGTTCATGGTATTCTGCCAGATTATCCTCATTCGCAAAGAACTTAACGTAGTCATTGGCAAGTACGTCTCCGATACCGTCGATAGCTGTCAGTTCATCCGCTGTCAGCTTTTCGATTGCGTTCACATCGGGATATTCAGCGCATATCAGCCTTGATGCGGCACGGCCGATATTCGGGATCCCCACAGCATAGAGAATGCGGCTCATTTCTGTGTGACGGGATGCTTCCACTGCCTCCTGTATTTTCTGATATGAGCGCTCGCCGAAACCTTCCATAGTGACTATCTTTTCCCTGAATCGGTCAAGGTGATAGAAATCGCTGTACTTTCTGACAAATCCCTCGGAAACAAAAGTCTCGATGGTAGCGGTTGAAAGTCCCACGATATTCATAGCGTCACGCTGAACGAAATGCTCGAATCGGCCTATATGCTTGGCAGGGCATTCCTTGTTGGTGCAGAAGAGAGTTTCTACGTCGTCGTCGGAAGTCTTTATCTCGGTCTTTTCACCGCATATCGGACAGACCTCGGGGATAGCCGCAGATGCCGAGCCTGTTTTATTTTCCAGCACCTGTGGGATTATCATGTTTGCCTTATATATGGAAAGAGTGTCGCCAATGCCCAGTTTAAGCTGTTTGACTATGCTCACGTTGTGGACCGATGCCCTTGACACTGTAGT
>CADBAC010000045.1 GCA_902792495.1 Ruminococcus flavefaciens
CAGCGATGCCTGCGGCCTGACTAAGCAGAACAGCGTGAATTTCCGCTGCGATAATATTGAATGTATTTGCGGCGATGCAATTGATGTGGCAGAGGAACTTCCGGCTCCCGATTCTGTGTTTATCGGCGGTTCAAAAGGACAGCTCCGTCAAATAGCAGAATGTGCGATCCGCAAGAATCCGTCAGTAAATCTGACCATTTCTGCTGTTTCACTTGAAACGCTTGAACAGTCGATAGCAGTATTTGATGAGTTCGGACTTGAGTGTGATATTACTCAGATAGCCGTAACAAGAACCAGAAAAGTCGGCTCGCACACTATGCTGTCGGCTGAGAATCCTGTCTTCATTATAAAGAGGAAATTCACATGAGGAGAATAATTATTGCAGGCACTCACAGCGGATGCGGAAAAACTACCGTGACCTGTGCACTTCTGAGTGCACTGCGTCAGCGTGGACTGAAAGCGGCTTCGTTCAAGTGCGGACCTGATTACATCGATCCGATGTTCCACTCAAAAGTCATAGGTGTGCCGTCACATAATCTGGACAGCTTTTTCTGTGACGATGATACTATAAGGCATCTGCTTTCCGTGAATGGCGAAAACAGCGATATATCGGTGATCGAAGGGGTGATGGGATACTATGATGACGTTGACGGACGTGGGTCTGCGTACTCCATAGCTGAGATAACCCGAACCCCTGTTGTGGTGGTCATAAACTGCAAGGGTATGAGCGGTTCCATAGGTGCGGTCATGAATGGGTTCCTCACTTATAAGAATAACAGCCGCATAGTCGGTTTTATTTTTGATCGTCTTCCGCAGAGACTTTGCGGCATGGTTCGTGAACTTTGCAAAGAGCTTGGTACGGAGTTTCTCGGCTGTCTTCCTGTGACGGATATTACCGTTGAAAGCCGACGGCTTGGACTTGTGGCCGCTGACGAGGTGGAGGGCATAATCGAGAAGACTGCCCGTCTTGGCGAACTTGCCGAACAGTACATCGAGATAGACAGACTGCTTGAACTTGCTGTCTGCGAGGATGAATTTGCTCTGAATGAACCGACAATAACAGCAATAAATGAAAAGTCGGTTATTGCTGTTGCCAAAGATGAAGCTTTCTGCTTTATTTATGCGGATAATCTCCGACTTCTCGAAAAATTCGGCTGTAGGATAGTTTATTTCTCTCCGCTCAGAGACAGCAGTATCCCCGAAGCAGACGGACTGATACTCAGCGGCGGCTATCCCGAACTTCATGCGGAAGAACTGTCGCAGAATACCTCCATGAGAAAAAGCATTCTTGAAGCGGTAATGAATGGTATGCCTGTAATTGCAGAGTGCGGCGGATTCATGTATCTTAACAGCACGATGCGTATCGCTGATGAAGTGTATGGCATGGTCGGAGTTGTGAACGGTGAAGTCTACGACACGGGAAAACTGCAAAGATTCGGATATATCACATTGACCGCAAATGAGGATAATCTGCTGTGCCGAAAAGGAGAAAAACTGAAGGCTCACGAATTCCACTACTGGGACAGCACATTCTGCGGCGACGGTTTTACTGCGGAAAAAAGTGACGGCAGAACTTGGAGATGCGGAGTTTGTACCGATACCATGTACGCAGGTTTTCCGCATTTTTATTTCTGTTCCGATATAGAAATGGCGGAGAGATTCGTGAGAAAATGTGCGGAGTACGGAGGAAAAAATGGAGCGGATAAAGCAGATCAGGCCGACTGACAAAAAGTGGGCTGAACTTTCACATGATAAATGGAACAGTGTTGCAAAGCCTCTGGGAAGTCTGGGATCGCTGGAGGAGATGATCGAGAAGATCGCCGCAGTTCAGCAAACTCCCGATGTGAAAATATCAAAGCGGATCGTAGTGGTAATGTGCGCTGACAACGGCGTTACTGCCGAGGGAGTAACACAGACAGACAGCGAAGTTACGGCGGTCTGCGCCGAAGCTATCGGGAACGGAACCTCCAATATCAATGCGCTTGCTGATGTTTACGGTGCGTATGTAATTGCTGTAGATATCGGTATCTCCCGTGATGTGGACTGCACTTCAGTGTCAGACAGGAAGATAAGGTACGGCACAGGTAATATTGCGAAAGGCCCTGCTATGAGTCGTAACGAAGCGGAAAAAGCCATCTGCACAGGCATGGACATAGTCGGTGAACTCGCAGATTCGGGCAATGATATCATTATCACAGGCGAAATGGGGATCGGCAATACCACAACTTCCGCCGCTGTTTCATCGGTGATCCTCGGAATTCCTCCCGAAGCGGTCACAGGCAGAGGCGCAGGGCTTTCCGATGAGGGACTTCTCCGCAAGGTGAAAGCAGTCAGGCAGGCCATTGAGATAAATCGTCCCGATGTGAATGATGCCGTGGATATCATATCTAAAGTGGGCGGACTTGATATCGCCGCTATGACGGGACTTTTCCTCGGCGGTGCTGTCTATGGAGTACCTGTTGTGATTGACGGAGTTATTTCTGCTGCCGCTGCGGTGCTTGCTTATAAAATCGCACCTGACTGCAAGGACTATATGCTTCCGTCACACGTTTCGGATGAACCGGCTGGAAAGCTTCTGCTTGATATGCTTGGGCTTCGTGCGCCTATCTGCGCAGGTATGCGACTGGGAGAGGGAACAGGCGGCGCTATGCTTCTTCCTTTGCTGGACGGTGCGCTCTCCGTTTACAACAGTTCGCACAGATTCGACGATATAGGAATAGAAAGGTACGTGGAACAGAATTGATGACACTTATCACAGGCGGTTCAAAGTGCGGTAAATCCACATTTGCAGAGAAACTGCTTTCCTCGCATGAAGGACGAAAGATCTACATTGCCACACTCCGTCCTTACGGAAATAATGCGGAGGACATAATTGCCCGTCATGTCAGAATGCGTGAGGGAAAAGGATTCATAACAGTTGAGCAGTTCACTGATATTGAAAAAGCACCTGTTACCGTCGGTGATGCTGTTTTGCTGGAAGATATCGGTAATCTTGCGGCAAACGAAATGTTCACGGAAAACGGGATAGTGTCTCCTGTTGACAAAGTTGTGAACGGCATAAAACTGCTTTCGGGGAAAGTAACCGATCTTATCATCGTCACTAACGAGGTAGGCTGTGACGGCATTGAATACGCTCCCGGAACAATGGATTACATTTCGGCCGTTTCCGCTATAAACCGAAGTATTGCCGGATCAGCCGACAATGTTTATGAGTGCGTTTACGGTATTCCTGTAGCGCTGAAAGGAGAGAAAATATGCTGAGATCACTTGCCTCGGCTTTCCTGATGTATTCACGCATTCCCATGCCGAAAGTGGAGTGGAAAGAGGAAAACAGACGGTATGCACTGTGTTCTTTTCCGCTCATCGGTGCAGTAATAGGAGCACTTTTCTGCCTGTGGTACAAGGTTTGCGGCATATTACAGCTTAACGCTGTTATGAAAGGTGCAGTTGCAGTTTTCATTTCCATTGCAGTTACCGGCGGCATTCACCTTGACGGATTCTGCGACGTTTCTGACGCAAGAGCATCATGGGGCGACAAGGAGAAGAAACTGACCATAATGAAGGATTCCCACATCGGTGCATTTGCCGCAATAAAGCTGTGTGTATATCTTATAATGCAGACAGCTGTATTCTCGCAGATCTGCAATGCGAAAACGGCTGTTTTATGCGGTTTGTGCTTTGTTCTTTCCCGCACGCTCAGCGGACTTGCGGCGGTAACATTCAAAGCGGCAAAAAGTGACGGGACGCTTCAGAGTTTCGTGAAGCCATCCCACAAGAGAATTACGGTTACAGTGCTGATGATCCTTGCTGTCACGGTTTGCATAGCAATGGCTGTCATTTCGCCGTTATGCGGAGTGTCGGGAGTAATTGCGGCATTTCTTGTTTTTCTGTATTACAGACACATGGCATATAAGGAATTCGGTGGAATTACGGGAGATATCGCCGGCTGGTTCTTACAGCTTGAAGAACTGATAGTGCCGCTTACAATTGTTATAGCCGAAAGAATAGGGGAGGTGTGTTTATGATTATGGTGACAGGCGGCTCGTTTCAGAATAAGACCGCATTGGCTTTGAAGCTGACGGGACTCTCCGCAGAAGATGTTGCTGACGGAGCGGAATGTACCGAAAATGAAGCCCTTGAAGCAAAGGGGATAAGAAATTATCATACCCTCGTAAAGCGCATTTTCATGAGCGGCAGCGACCCTCTTGCGTTTACCGAAAAGCTGTGCAGGACATCCGCAGAAGTCGTTATCATGGACGAGATCGGCTGTGGGATAGTTCCCATAGACAAAGAAGAAAGAATGATCCGTGAAGCCGTGGGAAGATGCGGATGTATCATCGCCGAAAACAGCACTAAAGTTGTACGTGTGTGCTGTGGCATTCCAACTATTATAAAAGGAGGAAATGAATGATCCTCAACCTTATCCGTCACGGAAAAACTCAGGGAAATGCCGAAAAGCGCTACATCGGCAGAACTGATGAACCGCTCAGCGATGAGGGGAGCAGCGAACTGAGAAATATCTGCTATCCGCCCTGTGATATCCTTGCGGCAAGTCCTATGAAGCGGTGTTTGATGACAGCTGACATCATCTATCCCGATATGGAAAAGCTCATTTGTCCCGAACTTATTGAGATAGATTTCGGCCGATTCGAGGGGAAAAACTACATTGAACTCAGTGGCGATGAGGACTATCAGAAGTGGATCGAAAGCGGCGGTACACTTCCTTTTCCCGACGGCGAAGATGTAAACTCATTCAAGAAGCGCTGCATAGGCGGATTTATCAGGCTTTACAAAGAATTGCCCCATGACTGCAAATTATCCCTTATTGTTCACGGAGGTACGATAATGTCATTGATGGAGCGATTTTTACTTCCGCCGTGTTCATACTATGATAATCAGTGCGGCAACGGTCATGGCTATATAGTTGATTTCGACGGTGAACACATGAGGAGGATAGGGGAGATATGAAGTACATTTTTCCTGTACTGCCGCTTATGATCGGCTTTGTACTGGACACGATACTGGGGGACCCGTACACAATGCCCCATCCTGTAAGACTTATCGGAAACATGATATCAGCCTGCGAGAAAGCGGTAAGAAAGTTCATGCCGCAGAAACTGAGACTTGGAGGAACACTTCTTGCTATTGCCGTTTCTGTTTCATCTTTTGCGGCCTCTCTCATGATCGTACTTGTTGCCTATCGGATATCGCCTTATTTAGGAGCTGCAACAGAGGGGATTCTCTGCTACTATCTCATAGCCGCAAAATGCCTGAAAGACGAGAGTATGAAGGTGTACAGAGCGATCGCACAGAATGACACCGAAGGCGCAAGAAAGGCTGTTTCTATGATAGTGGGACGTGACACGGAACGGCTTGACGAAAAGGGAATAATCAAAGCGGCAGTTGAAACAGTCGCTGAGAACACCTCAGACGGAGTTACAGCTCCCGTTATGTTTATGGCACTGGGCGGCGCTCCTCTTGGATTTTTCTATAAAGCGGTGAATACAATGGATTCCATGATCGGTTACAAGAACGAAAAATATGCGGATATAGGCCGTACTGCCGCAAAGCTGGACGATGTGCTGAACTTCATCCCGTCACGACTGACTGCACTTGCTATGACAGTGGCGGCGTTCATTCTTGGATACGACGGAAAGGGCGCATACAGGATATGGAAGCGTGACAGGCTAAATCACGCAAGTCCTAACTCAGCACAGACAGAGTCCGCCTGTGCAGGTGCATTGGGAGTACAGCTTGCAGGTGATGCTTACTATTTCGGTGAACTCCATAAAAAGCCGTATATCGGTGATAAACAGCGTGAAATAGAGAATATAGAGATCATAACTGTTGTTTTTGCTGCGCTGAGAAGTATCATGATCGGAGGGCTTAGCTGATGCTTATTACCGAACACGGCGGAAATCCGCTTGCATTTGGAAATGTTACGGATTTTTCGGCGAATATCAATCCTATGGGGATATCTGAAAGTGTCCGCAGAGCGTTTATCCGGTCTGCGGACGAACTTGAAAAATACCCCGATCCGTACTGTATAAAGCTCCGTGAAAAGCTTGCGGAAAGGCTGAATATATCCGAAAAGAATATAGTTTGCGGTAACGGTGCTGACGATATTATCTACCGAATAGTACACGCTTTCCGTCCACACAGGGCACTTATTTGTGCGCCGACTTTCAGCGAGTACAGCAAAGCGCTGAGTGAGTGCGGATGCGAAATTACGGAGCATTTCCTTTCCGAGAAAAACGATTTTGAAGTTGACAGTTCACTTTTTGAGAAACTGCATGATGTGGATATATTTTTTCTCTGTTCTCCTAATAATCCCACAGGCAGAACTGTCTCACAGGATGTTCTTGCTGAAACAGCTGAGATATGCCTGAAAAGGGATATCCTGCTTGTCTGCGATGAGTCGTTCCTTGACTTTACCGACAGCAAAGGGATAATGCCTTACATAAACGGGAATGCGGTCATTCTCAGATCAATGACGAAAACTTTCGCTATTCCCGGAGTAAGGCTTGGTTACGCAGTTTTCGGCGGTACTGAAAAGGCGGAAAAAACAGCTTCCGCAGGCCAGTTCTGGAGTGTTTCTTCACCTGCACAGGCTTGCGGTATTGCGGCGCTTGATGAGTCGGAATATCTGATAAAATCAGCGGCTTACATAAAGACTGAGCGTGAGTATCTTATTAACGAACTTGAAAAATATGTGGAAAAGGTCTATCCGTCAGATGCGAATTTCATCCTTTTCAAAGCTGAAAATGACCTTGACGATAAGCTGTTTTCGCAGGGTATCCTCATCAGAAACTGCTCTAATTACAGCGGACTCAGCAGCGGATCTTTCAGAGTTGCCGTCCGCAGTCACAAAGAAAACGAATTACTCATAAATGCATTCAGGAGGCTGAGAAATGGCTAAACCCATTATGATACAGGGAACAATGTCCAACGCAGGCAAAAGCTTTTTTGCTGCAGGACTATGCAGGATATTCAGTCAGGACGGCTATAGATGCGCACCGTTCAAATCCCAGAATATGGCGCTGAATTCCTACATAACCATCGATGGACATGAAATAGGCAGGGCACAGGCAATGCAGGCAGAAGCGGCAGGTATCGAGCCTTCTGTGCTGATGAATCCCGTTCTTCTGAAGCCTACGACCGATGTGGGTTCACAGGTCATTGTCAACGGCAGACCTCTCTGCAATATGACCGCATCCGAATATTTCAGGAACAAAAAGCAGCTTATCCCTCAGATAAAGGAGGCCTATAAGAAGCTTTCTGCCGACAATGACATTATCGTTATTGAAGGCGCAGGCAGTCCTGTTGAACTGAATCTGCTGTCGGATGATATCGTGAATATGGGCATGGCTAAGATAGCGGAGTCGCCTGTTATCCTTGTGGGCGATATCGACAGGGGAGGCATTTTCCCTCAGCTTCTTGGAACTCTCGACCTTTTCCCTCCGGATGAAAGGGCAATGGTCAAGGGGCTTGTTGTTAATAAATTCCGTGGTGATATATCGCTGTTTGAAAGCGGTACAGCCATACTTGAACAGCGTGGCGGGGTTGATGTACTGGGTGTTGTTCCGTATATACGCTGCGATATCGAGGACGAGGACAGCCTTTCGGTCAAGCTTGAAAATAATCATCATGGCATAGTCAATATCGCCGTAGTAAAGCTTCCGAGGATCTCAAACTTCACCGACTTTGACGTTTTCAGACAATATAATGGAATTGCTGTGCAGTATGCTGTTCACTACAGCGAACTTGAAAATGCGGACATGATAATAATTCCCGGGACTAAAAGCACTATCAGCGATATGAAGTGGCTTCGTGAAAGCGGAATGGAAGCTATGATAAAAAAGTGCGCTCAGAAAGGCATACCTGTTTTCGGTATCTGTGGAGGTTTTCAGATGCTCGGCAAGACCATTTCCGACCCACACAATACCGAGGGTGGAGGCAGTATAAACGGCATTGGTTTGCTGAACTGCACAACGGTTTTCAGCGACGAAAAAACACAGGTGCGCACAGCCGGTAACTTCAATGATATTGACGGATATTTCGGCTTTCTCAGCGGTTCTCATTATGAGGGATATGAGATACATATGGGTGAGACCGATGTCGGCGGAAATGCACTTCTCGACACAGGAGGCTGTGTCAGAGATAATGTTTGCGGATGCTACATTCACGGAATTTTTGACGATTATCAGGTATCGGAGAAACTGGTGAAAAAGCTGTTTGAAGCAAGAGGACTTGAATACATGGGCGGAGTGACTGACCGCAGAAAATACAAGGAACAGCAGTTCGACATTCTTGCTGATTCCATAAGGAAAAGTATTGACATGGCGAAGGTCTATGATATTATCGAAAGGGGAATATAATGGAGCTTGAATATGTGCTTCCTGCTGATATAGAAAAAAGAAGCTTCGAGATAATACAGTCGGAGCTGGGAGATAAGTTTATCCCCGAGGAAATACGTCCCGTGGTGATAAGAGCGATACACACGACAGCCGATTTTGACTATGCGGATAATCTGTATTTTTCCGACGGAGTCATGGAGAAAGCGATGGAATTGCTGAAAAAAGGCGCAGTTATCGTGACTGATACAAACATGGCTAAGTCAGGGATAAATAAAAAAGCGCTGTCTCAGCTGGGATGCAGAGTAGAATGCTTCATGGCTGACGGGGACATAGCCGAAACTGCCAAAGCAAATGGCACGACCCGTGCTGCGGCATCTGTTGACAAAGCGGCTTCAATTGATGATCCCGTGATTTACGCAGTAGGCAACGCTCCCACCGCACTTGTAAGGCTGTGCGACCATATCAGTGACAAAAGCTTTGTTCCTCAGCTTGTCATAGGTGCACCTGTGGGATTTGTGAATGTGGTGCAGTCAAAGGAAATGATAATAGAAAGCGGAGTTCCCTGCATAGTTGCAAGAGGACGCAAAGGCGGCAGCAATGTGGCTGCGGCGATATGCAATGCCCTGATGTATAAGGCATTATCAGAAATTAAGGAGAATGACCAATGATATTACTGTCAGCTAATAATATATCAAAGACTTATATGGAAAGAAAGGTACTTGACGATGTTTCGTTCTTCCTCAATGAAGGCGATAAAGTCGGTATCGTAGGCATAAACGGCACGGGCAAGTCTACACTTCTGAAAATACTTGCCGGTGCGGAATACCCCGACAGCGGAGATGTTATCCGCACCAACGGCATAAGGATATCCTATCTTCCGCAGATACCCGAATTTGACGATCACGGCACAGTCCTCGAACAGGTCATGGCACATCTGCCGGCCGACCTTATGACATCCAAGGAATTCGAGGCAAGGTCTATACTTGATAAAATGGGAGTCCCCGATGTTGAGCGTGACATATCACAGCTCTCAGGCGGCGAAAGAAGACGTGCAGGCATTGCGGCGGCACTTATACAGCCCAGCGATGTGCTTCTTCTTGACGAGCCTACTAACCATATCGACAACGAGACAGCACAGCTTCTTGAAGATATGCTTATGCGGTACAAAGGAGCGATAGTTATGGTGACACATGACCGTTACTTCCTTGATAAAATATGCAGGACCATCGTCGAAGTGGACAGGGGAAAGATCTATTCATGTGAGGGTAATTACAGCGACTACGTTGCATACAAGGCTCAGCGTGAAGCGGATGCAGAAGCTGCTGAGCGCAAGAACAGAGCGGCATACAGGCGTGAACTTGAATGGATAAGCCGTGGTGCAAGGGCAAGAGGAACAAAGTCTAAAGACAGGATAGAGCGTTTTGAAGCACTTAAAAACAGGGATATCCCCGTTGAGACTGAAAAAGTACAGTTACAGTCAGTATCTTCAAGACTTGGCAAAAAGACCATCGAGATCGAGAATATCAGCAAGAAAATAGGCGATACACCGCTTATCACGGACTTCTCTTACATCATTTCCCGAGACGCAAGAATAGGAATTGTCGGTCACAACGGTGCAGGAAAAAGTACGTTCCTGAAAATGATCATTGGTGAGATCGCTCCCGACAGCGGAAATATAGTCATCGGCGATACCGTGAAGATCGCCTATTTTTCACAGGAATGCGAAAGCATGGACCCCACACAGAAGGTCATCGAATACATAAGGGAAACTGCTGACAGGATACAGACTCCCGACGGAGTAGTTACGGCTTCACAGATGCTGGAGCGATTCCTGTTCACTCCCGAACTTCAGTGGAACCGCATTGAGAAGCTTTCGGGCGGCGAGAGAAAAAGACTGTATCTGCTGAAAATACTGATGGAAGCACCGAACATTCTTCTTCTTGACGAGCCGACCAACGATCTTGATATTGCTACACTTACCATCCTTGAAGATTACCTCGACAACTTTGCAGGTGCAGTTCTTGCAGTATCCCATGACCGATATTTCCTTGACAGAATGGCAACGGAGATCTTTGAATTCAAGGACGGACAGTGTATCCGCTATAATGGCAATTATTCGGATTATGCGGCAAATGTCCGTGAAAGCGGCGGTACTGACGATAAGCCTAAGAAGAAAACCGAAAAGAAAGAACGTTCCTACAGCGGAATGACAAAGCTGAAATTTTCCTTCAAGGAACAGCGTGAGTATGCCACAATAGACGACGATATCGAAAAGCTTGAACAGGCGATAGCCGACACCGAAAAAGCTATTGCGTCCAATTCATCGGATTATGTCAAGCTTCAGGAACTTTCTGATAAGAAAACAGAACTTGAAAATGAACTCGCTGAAAAGATGGAGAGATGGGTATATCTCAGCGACCTTGCTGAAAGGATCGAAAGAGGCGAGATGATCGAAGTATAAAGGAGAAAAGCTATGAATGAGATAAAGTGTCCCAATTGCGGACAGGTTTTTTCAGTGGACGAGGCAGGCTATTCCGCCATTCTCAGTCAGGTGCGCACCGAGGAGTTTGAGCGTGAACTGAAAAGCAGGATCGAGATGATCGAGGAAGCAGGCAGAAAAGAGAACGAACTTAACCTTAACAAGGCAATAGCCGGGAAAAACGATGAAATAGGCAGATTACAGCTTGAACTCGAACAGGCAAAAGCGTCCATCGGAAAGAACGAGATGGAATTCGATATGGTGCTCCAGAAAGCTATGGCCGAAAAGGAAAGCGAGATAGTGAAGCTGAATGAACAGCTGAAAAGTATCGAAGAATCGGGCGAACTTATTACTAAAAATGAAGTTGCAAAGGCGATGGCTGAGAAAGAAAGCGAGATTAGCGAACTTAACCTGAAAATACAGCAGCTTGAGTCCGATGCAAAGCAGAACAGTGAACGCATGGAAATGGCGGTTGCTAAGGCGGTCAGCGATGAAAAGCAGAGATACGAGGAAAAACTTGCCGCAAGCAATGAAGCTCTTGCAAAGAAGAATGAGGATATCGTCCGCCTTGACGGTGAACTTGCACGTACAAAGCTTGAAGGCGAAATAGCGCTGAAAGAAGCCGTTTCGGAGATAGAGAAACAGCGTGACACCCAGAAAGCAGAGTACGAAGCACAGCTTAAAGCACAGCAGGAAAGCCTTGAATATTACAAGGACCTGAAAACGAGAATGTCCACAAAAATGATCGGTGAAACTCTTGAACAGCACTGTGAGAATTCCTTCAATATGATCCGTGCGGCAGCTTTCAGAAATGCCGAATTCAAAAAGGATAACGAAGTAAGGGAAGGCAGCAAGGGCGATTATATCTACCGTGAATGTGACGATGACGGCAATGAGATAATCTCCATTATGTTCGAGATGAAAAACGAGATGGATACCACCGCAACCAAGCACAAGAACGAGGATTTCTTTACAAAGCTTGACAAGGACAGGAAAAACAAGAACTGCGAATATGCGGTGCTTGTTTCAATGCTTGAAGCGGAAAGCGAACTTTATAATCAGGGAATCGTTGATGTTTCCTACGACTATGAAAAGATGTACGTTATCCGTCCGCAGTTCTTTATACCGATGATAACTATTCTGCGAAATGCCGCAATGAATTCTATGGATTACAAGCGTCAGCTCAACGATATAAAGAATCAGGAGATCGATATCACTCATTTTGAAGAGCGTATCGATAACTTCAAAACCGCATTTTCAAAGAACTACAATACCGCAAGCAAGCAGTTCAATACTGCCATTGAGGAGATAGACAAGACCATAGATCATCTTAATAAGGTCAAGGATAATCTCCAGAAGTCGCTGAATAATCTCAGGCTTGCAAATGACAAGGCACAGAATCAGCTTACAATAAAGGCTCTTGCCAAGGATAACTCCACGATGATGGCAATGTTTGAAGAACTTGAAAATGACAGCGACATTACCATAGAGTGAGGATATTGCTCCCTGAAATACGGGAGCAAATTTTTTTCGCAGATCTGAAATATTACGCATTTTATTTCGACTATATAGACAGAAGGGGAAAACGTCTTACGAAAGGGGGAACAGATCATGGATGATGCATCGATCATGAAAATGTTGACGGAACGTAATGAAGAAGCGATTACAGAACTGAAACAAAAGTACAGCAGGCTATGTTTCTACATTGCAGGAAATATTCTCTCGCAGCCCGAAGATGTGGAAGAATGCGTAAATTCAGCCTTCTTTGCAATATGGAAAAACATACCGCCTGACACTCCCGACGACCTGAAGACCTACCTTTGCCGTATAGTCAAAAACAAGGCCGTCGATAAGCTGAAGTACAACTCCGCCGAAAAGCGCAATCCTCAGTTTTCGGTATCATTGGACGAGATAGCGGACTGCATCCCCGATGATCGTGGAGAAAATATCTCAACGGAAAAAGCATTCTTGGTTGGTGAAGAGGAGGAATCGTTTTTTGCCGATGAGGGAGAGGTTGAAGTAAAAACCAATATTTTCGAAGATGATGACGCCAAAGAAGAATACAGCATGAACGAGAAAACTGTGGCTACAACCCTTTATCGCATACGAATGAAACTGAAGGAATATCTGGAGAAAGAGGGGTATTATGTATGAAAGAGTTTAAATTCATGGAAGCGGTGAATATGATCGACGACGATCTTATCAAAGAAGCCGAAGATGATGAGTTTGGGCAGACAGTAGTGCACGACGCTGAGAATAATGCTTCCGAAACGGATACGGATGCTGTTTCCGGTGTAGAATCTTACCATATCGGCCATTGGAAAAGGATAATGGCAGCTGCATCAATTGTTCTTCTTCTGGGCGGAATAGGCACAGGAGGATTCCTCCTTCATCGCCACGGCAGACCTGTTGTTCCCGAGGATAGCGAGATACAGGCAGAAACTGCGATTACAACAATGAAAACAACGGATGCCGCCACCGAGGAAACTTCACTGACGGAGACTGTAAGTTCATCGTACAAAAAGAGAGCGACAACATCGGCGGCAAAAAATTCTGAGAATAAGTCAACTACCGTAACTGCGGACAACAGGGGAGTATCAGCTGACGAAACAGGAACTCATCCGACCGAGCCGTCAGCTGCGGGAAGAAGTTCATCGAAAAATACTACAGGCAATAATTCATCTGCCAGAACTACCTCTCCTAAATCAACCACAGTGAAGAAGATCACAACTGTAAAGACGACAATAACTCCGCCTGCTGCAAAAAATACTCAGCATATGAGACTCAAAGACATTATAGCTCTTGCATCGAAAGGCAGCGCACTTACATGGTCAGACTTTGACCCCTATATCGGCGAGGACGTAGGTTCGGGAATATACATTTACAAGTATAATATTCTTGATGGCTATACTCTCTATGTAATGGGAGTTCCTCCGAAAGCGCCCGACAAGATATGGCTTTACAAAGGCACAGATGCGCCTATGGACGGTGAGCATATCGATATCCGCTATGAAGATATCAATGATTTTATAAATTCTGAACAGGTGCTGAAGGATAAGGAAATACTCTATAAGGAGATACATCCGGATTCTGTAAGCAGGATAGAGGTAACAT
This sequence comes from Ruminococcus flavefaciens, assembly GCA_902792495.1. GTDB lineage: Bacteria > Bacillota > Clostridia > Oscillospirales > Ruminococcaceae > Ruminococcus > Ruminococcus flavefaciens_Z. The sequence continues at coordinate 13,951 of CADBAC010000045.1, forward strand.
CCTCATCAGGCAAGAGCACAGAACTTTCTTATCCTGAAGTCAAAAGTTTAGTAAGTCTTCTGAAAGACAGGGATCTTCTCAGAAAGGACAGCGGCTACGAAGTTCTAAGCCTTAACCGCTATGATATCAATATCAGCTATTACGGCGTAGGTCCCTCCCAGCAAAGAGAGACCAACATCAGCATAATCGGCGACTATCTGATAATCAACGGTGAAAGCTATATCTGTGAAGGCAGCAGCGACAATATAAACCGTTTCCTATATTCAGTCACTAACCGTGATGAACCACGTTATGTTGAAGTTGGAAACGGCGAAGTATGGTGCTGGAACAACTTTATGGAGTCAAATGTTTCGATGCACGATTATTACGAAAAGATTATTATATCTGCATTTCCCGATATCATCTTTACATGGAACGGTATGAACGAATCAGGTATAATGTTAGAGCGAAACGGCGAGAAGATTATCACTCTCGGCGGTATGCCTCTATGGAGCGCATTTTTCACCGATCTCAACGGCGACGGCTATCCTGAGATATGTTCATCACTTAGTGTAGGCAGCGGTATCATAGATACAAGAGTTGGCGTATACGATATCAAAAATGACAGACATTATGAGCTTGAGGGAAGAATGGATGAGATAGATTACATCCTCTACATGGAAAACGGCGAACTTTTCGTAAACAAGCAAAGCGCTAATATTGGTTGGGCACCTCTGTCAGCTAACGGAGAAAAAGGCAAACTCACCATCGAAAACGATACACTTGTATTCAAACCGGTATAAAACCAAAAGTGCCTCCTTAACTGTGGTACTCATACAGCAGCTTTATATGTATTTATCGGGGGAAACCTTTCTGAGGAAAGGTTCTCCCCCGTACCCCCTTCCAAAGACTTTTAATAGAATTTTTCCCCTGATAGG
>CADBAC010000046.1 GCA_902792495.1 Ruminococcus flavefaciens
CTGAAAGTTTTAGGAAGGGAGTTTGAGGGAGAACCCTTTTTCAAAAGGGTTTCCCTCAATAGACTCATGTAAAAACTTCTATAAGAGTACCGAGGTTATACGATGATCTTATATTTGTGCGGTGATGAAATGTTCTTATTTTTCGTATTGTGATATTATCTTTTCTGCCACCTCACGCCTGGTCTGACGGTTGTTCATGGCCTGCTTGGCTATGTAACGGTGAGCCTGCGGTTCGGTGAATTTCAGATACTTCATGAGTGCAGACTTGGCTCTGTTTATGAGCCTCATCTCCTCAATGCGGCTGAGCACCTCGGGAGTCTCCTTTTTCATACCCATCATTCTTGAACGGGCATAGGTCACAAGCCTTACCGTCCTGACCATTTCTTCACGGTCAACAGGACGTGATACCACGTTTATTCCGTGGTCAGAGACACTGTAGGCTATCTCGTCGGCTATATCTCCCGAGCATATTAGTATTATTCCTGCGGCGGTATTCTCGGCTATCATCTCCGCAAGCTCCTGACCGAATTCATCGGAAAGCGGAGTATTTATCACAACGAGATCAGGCTCTGTTTCGCCTGAAACAAGCCTTCTTGCCTCGTTTCCGCTGGATGCCGCAGCTATCTTGCCAAAGCCCTCAGCCGTCAGCAGAGCTTCAGTCTTCTGCGTAATTTCGGGATTTGATGAAACTATTACTGCTCTTTCCATCGTTTACCTCAGATGTATTTGAAGTATGTGCGGTACTCGAACTCGTCCTTGTCGTCAGCGGCATTGTATCTGCTGACCTGACGGTCTATCTGCTCGAATATATCGGCGCATATCTCTTCGGAAAGATGCTCTCTTACGAAATCGCTCTGCTTTGCGATCTTTACAGCCTCCTCAAGAGTTTCGGGGAGAAGCTGAAGATCATTGCCCGAGCCGTCCTTCATGGTGCTGTCAAGGAGCGAACAGTCGTCACGCTTTATGCCTTCGATACCTGCGGCAAGTATAAGCTTGAATGCCGCATAGGGATTACAGCAGGCATCAGCGGAGCGTATCTCTATTCTCGGAGTTATCCCCACAGCTTTCGGTATGCGGATGAGCTGTGAGCAGTTCTCGAATGACCAGTCAACGTACTTGGGCGCATATCCCATTCCGAAGCGCTTGTAGGAGTTGGTAGTGCAGTTGATGAAAGCCGTCATCTCACGTATCCTGCTGAGAACTCCCGAAATAAAGCACTTGCCCTCATGGGACATCTCACTCAGGTCAGAGCCGAAGATATTCTCTCCCCTTTTCTTGATACTGAGCGATATGCACAGTGCGCTGCCGTGTTCGTTTGGAAGGGGCTTAGGCATGAATGATGCGAAAAGTCCCGACTGTGCCGCTATGGATTTTACTACGGTCTTGTAGTGGACCATGTTGTCAGCGGCGGTGACAGGCTCGTTTTCCTTGAACTCTATCTCGTTCTGCGCAGGGCCATGCTTGTGACATGAGCCCTTCGGCTTCATGCCCATTTCCTCCAGTGAGAGGCATATCTCTCGCCTTGCGTTCTCACATTTGTCCAGCGGTGCAACATCGAGATAGCCGCCGTTATCGTGGGGAATACGTGTGGGAGCGCCTTTTTCGTCCAGTTCAAAGAGATAGAATTCGCATTTTGTTCCCATCTCACAGGTGTAACCGTCAAGGCGGAGCTGATTGATGTAGTTGGTAAGGTCGGTACGGGTATCGCCTACATAGTCGCTGCCGTCCATATTTTTCAGTGAACAGAAGAAGCGGACAACTCGTCCCGACTTAGGTCTCCACGGCAGAACCGAAAGAGTGGATATATCGGGCACAAGCAGAAGATCGGATGTGCCGCTTGCTATAGTCGAGGAATCGAAAGGTATGCCGTACTCGAAAGCCCTGGGCAGTTCGTCGGGCATTATGGCTATGTTCTTGAGATTGCCGAACATATCACAGAACGTGAGCCTTATGAATTTTACGTCATTTTCCTCTATGAAGTTAAGTATTTCCTTTGGAGAGAAACTCATTGAAATACCTCCTGTTTTTTAGCCGTTAGCCTTTAGCTGTCAGCCGTTAGTTGGCGGATATTCATCCGCCTTGCTTGCAGACTTGCCTACTTTTGCAAGCAAGCTGAACTCACTCAGCTTTTTTATTATCAATTATATATTTCATATTGTGGTACTTTGACACCACATCTTCAAATCCGACAGATCTATACAAGCTGTATCCGTCTTCGGTGGATTTAAGTTCAACGAAATCAAGACACATTTTTTCCGCTTCGGCAAGCAGCATTTTCATAAGTCTGACTGCTATGCCTTTTCTTCTGTACTGCGGTCGGGTATATACATTCAGAACAGTTCCCGTTTTGCCATTAATGAAAGACGGATTTGAAGGCTTCTCCGAAACATATAAAAAGCAGCAGCCTGCAATTATATCATCATCTCTGCAAACAAAAGCAAACAGATCGTTATTGAGATGGGAATTGAAATAGGGCGGAAGATTGTGAGATATCAACGATAATTTATCCTGCGGTATTTCGCCGTAATCCTCCAGCAAGTATTCTGTTCTCAGTTCAACAAGTGAGTTTATATCATTTGCAGTTGCTTTTTCAAACAGCATATATATACCTCTTTAAACGGGCGGATGATATCCGCCCCTATAAAGTTACAATTGACAATACATTCCGCATTAACAAGCCGTCGAGCGACCTGAAACTCATCGCTTTAATAAGAGTAAGCGAGTTTACGAGCGTAACGTGAATGTGGTCAAGCTGACGCCAGCTTGCGGCTTATACATTGAAACGGAACAGAACAATATCTCCGTCCTTCATAACGTATTCCTTGCCCTCAAGACGAACAAGTCCCTTTTCCTTTGCAGCAGCCATTGAGCCGCAGGCCATAAGGTCATCGTAGGAAATAACCTCTGCACGGATGAAGCCTTTCTCGAAGTCGGTGTGAATTTTACCTGCCGCCTGCGGAGCCTTTGTGCCGTTGGTGATAGTCCATGCACGTACCTCCTGCTTGCCTGCTGTCAGGTATGAGATAAGTCCGAGAAGTGAGTAGCCCTCCTTGATGATACGGTTAAGGCCTGATACTTCCAGTCCAAGCTCAGCGAGGAATTCCTTCTTGTCCTCGTCAGCCATGTCGGATATCTCAGCTTCTATCTGAGCGCAGATAGGCAGTACAGCGGAATTTTCCTCTGCGGCAAGTCCGCATACAGCCTTGTAATTCTCGTTTGTGTCGATATTGTTTGTGAAGTCCTCCTCGCTCAGGTTAGCCGCATAGATAACTGGCTTTGCGGAGAGGAGAGGTGTGGACTTGATAAGCTCACGCTCCTCGTCTGTGAAGTCGAATCCACGGGCTGACTTGCCATTTTCGAGGTGAGTTTTCAGTCTTTCAAGGAAGTCTATCTCTGCAAGGTACTTCTTGTCGCCCTTTGCAGCCTTCTTTGCACGGTCGATACGTCTGTCGACCATTTCGATATCGGAGAAGATAAGCTCCAGATTGATAGTTTCGATATCACGGAGAGGATTGATGCTTCCGTCAACGTGGATGATGTTAGGGTCCTCGAAACAGCGTACAACGTGAACGATAGCGTCCACTTCACGAATATCAGCCAGGAACTTGTTACCCAGACCTTCACCCTTTGAAGCGCCCTTTACAAGGCCTGCGATGTCCACGAATTCGAGAGTTGCGGGAGTGAACTTGTCAGGCTCATACATTTCAGCCAGCTTGTCCAGTCTCTCATCGGGCACTGAAACTATGCCCACGTTCTTTTCGATGGTGCAGAACGGATAGTTTGCAGATTCTGCGCCTGCATTTGTAAGTGCGTTAAAAAGTGTGCTTTTGCCTACATTAGGCAGTCCAACCATACCGAGTTTCATATTTATTCTTACCTTTCTTTAGGCAACACTGCGAATCTTCAGCACAAGCTTTGTGCGGTGTTGCCTTTATTACATTGATTTCCCCGTCATTACGACGGGGAAAATAATATTAGTTATTTGAATGAGCCACAGGCTTGTTGTTGATAATGGAATTTACAATGGAATTCTGTATCTGTACATCTCCGCCCGAAGTACCGATGTCCTTGGGATTTCCTGCAAATACTCTCATATTTACGGATGAATCGATGATAGATACATTTCCTGAGCCTGAAGCATCGCCGATACCTGTCATTTCATCGCCCTCAGAGTCGATGGTGATCTCAGCGTTCTTTATCTTGGTGTTGACGCTTCCGTTCATTGCACCGATACAGGTGTGATGTCCCGAACGCATCTTTATATTGATCTTGCCCTGCTTGATATAAACGCTTCCCTCGCCGTCGTCAAGAACGCCGATACCTACGGCATTTGCGCCTGTACATGACATAGTGATATCAGCGCCTGAGGTAATAGTGGAGATTCCCTTGCAGCTTCCGATACCGTTGACTCTGATGCCCGAAAGGGTCATATCCAGTGAACATTCCTCGGATATCTCTATCTCGGCATCACCGTTGAAACTTCCGATACCGAGACCGTTATGGCAGTAAGCATTGATCTTCAGCTTGCCCGAGAGAAGCTTTATCTCCGAGCCGTCGTCATTGTATCCGCCGCCGATGCAGACGGAGTCAACGCTGTTTGAGATTATCTCAAGGGTGCCGCTTCCGCCCAGTGTGATATCGCCGTAGCCGTGGTCAAAGTCATTGCCTATGCCGATACCCTCGGAAGCGTAGCAGTCGATAGTGAGATTGCCCTTGCCCGTCAGCTCGAACTGCGAGCCCATAGGAACGTATATTCCCGCATAGCTAAGCTTGTTATTGCGTGAAACATGGAGCACCAGTCTTGCGTATTCGCCGACTATGATAGTTGGCTTGCTGTTGCCGCTGACCATATTCACGTTTTTCAGCGTCAGTTCACAGCTGTGGTTCTCCATGACGGTGATGTTCATTTTCACCTGTTTATCGGGATCTCCCACAATTGTAAGCTTGCTCTGGTACACATGGATATCCGTGTATTTCTCAAGAGCCAGCTTCAGAAGATCAAGTTCTGTGTCGTTCTGTGCCGCATATATCTTCTTGACACCGTTAGGACGTGTTTCAAGATTTGTCTTGATTATCTCGTCCTTGACATCCTTTGCTATACTGTTAAGGAAGAGCGGCTTCGGCTTTGAAGTGTAATAGCCCTGTATAAGGTCAACTCCAAGCCTTATGACCGTTTTCAGTTCGTGAACGGTCTCAACGCCCTCAGCCAGTGATTTCAGCTGATTCTCATGACAGAACTCGATAACCGATGTTACAAGCTGCTGTTTCTTCAGATCGTTCTGGATATCGCTGATAAGTGAACGGTCTATCTTGATATAATCAGGGGAATAATTCAGCAGGTTTGAGCTGTTGGAATAGCCTGTTCCGTAATCATCGATGGCAAGTGTGGTATGAGTGAATCTGCATCTTTCCTTCAGCTTTTCGATGCCCTCGGGAGTAGCTGTACTTTCTTCAACTATCTCGATGACCGTCTTTTCAAGGAGTTCGCCGTATGTCAGGTAAAGCTCGTTGAAGTCGTCCTCAGTGAGCAGCGAACCTGCAAGACAGTTGATGAAAAGCTTCTTGTTCTCGAAGATCTGCTGATTATCGCTGAGAAGCTTCAAAGTGTTGAAGAATGTCAGCTTTTCGATCGCATAGAGATTGTTCTGGCTTGCGGCTATTTTCAGTATCTGTGACGGAGTCATGCGTATATCGCCCGATGTACGCATAAGAGCCTCATATGCCACGATCTCGCCTGTATGAGTCTCAACGATAGGCTGTAAACAGTAGGTCAGGAGATTCTCCTGTACTATCCTTGAGAACACCTGAGCGTCCTTGTAAGCGTCCTTGTCACGGATGTAATTCTCCTCAGAGAACCAGTTTATAACGCTTCTGCGGTCTGTTCTTGCCTCATAGAGAGCGAATTCGGAATAGTTGATGAGCATATTGAAGTCGGAAGCTTCCTCGGGGAATGACGAACATCCGATGGAAAGTGAGAGGCTGCTCTTGTCGGAGATATCGATTATCTCGCCGAAATCATCTGTGAGGATGCAGTTCTGCACAGCCTCGTCCATGCTGTTAAGGGTGTTGTATATGCTCATCTTGTCGCAGTCCTTGAAGAAAGCGCATATCTCATAATTGGACTTTGAACCGATGATGATATTGTCAGAAGCGAAGCTTTTCAGTGCCTCAGCAACGGAAGTTATACAGCTGTTGGTATTGTCAACTGTAAGATAAGAGCCAAGCTTGTCTATGCCGTTTATGTACACCGTAGCAAGACATCCGTGCTGAGTCTCCGGAAGAATGCTCTTTATCTTCTGTGAGAACGACGGGAATGAAGGCAGTCTTGTAACGGGGTCGTACTCCACGAAGCTGAGATGTTCGTAAACATCCGACATCTGACGGGTGAAGTCCTGAACGAAACCAAGCCATTCGTCGCTGCTTTCGTAGATGTTCATTTTTATGTACCTTGTGGTATTGTTATCGGAGAAGCGGTAGATATGCTTCTGGCCTTCTACAGGACTTTTGGATATTCTTTCAAGGAGGTCGAAAAACTCAAACTCGTTGAGCTTCTCGCCGGAACATCCAAGCATACGGCATGAAGCCGAATCGAAATAAGCTGCTTTGTCTTTTGCTATGTAGGTGAAAGCGCCGATGTTGCCAACAAATTGCTGAAAAGCTTTCCAGTCCCTGCTTAATTCAGGAGGATTGACGGAAAAATCGAAAATACTCATTGTCCCTCCGTTTCTGCACTTGCAAGCCGTCCCTGCTGCGGGAACAGCATGATCTGTGCGGCACTGCATTCACGGTATGCAGCCGACCGTTATCACGAATTCATATTCATTTTTATTATACTACATATCATGTCGGATGTCAACCGAAATCCCCTTTAGAACCACGGCAACAGCATTTACTTTTAAATAAATAATAAAAAACCGCCGAAGGCGGCATTCCGGGGTCAAGGGGGATGTTATCTCCCTTGCAGGGGGTGAATGAGGGGGACAGCGT
>CADBAC010000047.1 GCA_902792495.1 Ruminococcus flavefaciens
TACAAACAGGAAAGTATCTGTTCCCGATCCGAAGCAGGCTGTTATCCAGAGTGCATACCGCTCTGTTCAGTATGCTCCTGTTCCGCAGTTTGCAACAGATTTCACGCAGACTTCACATGATCATGATGTGAACCTGACAGATTCGGGACTTATATTTGCAAAAGAACCTCAGTTTGCAAGCAATGCTACATTCTCTTTTGATTATTCTTCCGAAAGGTTCATCCATATGGGTGACAACAAGGAGATCATCGATGCTTTCGGCGGTTACGATTACAAGGAAATGACAGATGATGCAATTGAGGTCCTCGATAAAGCTTCTGACGATGATTCACTTTCTGATAAGGAAAGAGAAGAGATCGGACAATTCGGTGTTGTTCTTGATCATCAGTACGATATTCTGTTCTCATCAGAAGAGGAACTGCTTGATTACGGCAACAGACAGAGGATAAAGAATCTTTCCGATCAGATCACTGAAGGTATCGATTCAGAGTTCGACAAAGCCAAAGCTTTTGAGTATTATTTCTACACTCATGATTACAACTATGACCTGAACTACATCAAAGGCAAGGGCGAAAATGTCGAAAGTTTTATTTTTGATACAAAGACAGGTGTATGCTATGAGTATGCTACTGCGATGGTCCTTCTGGCGAGGGCCGCTGGAATCCCTGCAAGGTTCTGTATAGGCTACAATATGACAGAGCCGAACGATGGGGCGAACAGCAGAGCATATAACTTCGTTGTTACTACCAACGATGCTCATGCATTCCCTGAGCTTTATATAAAAGGCTATGGCTGGATGTCTTTTGAGCCGACTATAGCCGATGTTGTAGAAGAAAGTGAAGACACGAGCGCCACTGATCTGCTCGCAAGGGCCGGTCTGATCATTCTCGGCACATCACTGCTGATACTTGCTTTCATTATGCTCTACCCGAGGATATCGCACAGGATATTCCTCCTTCTCAGCAAGAAAAAAAGACCCGCTGAGACTGCAAGAGCCGCAATGAAGCGGATCTGCCGTATGTACGGGATAGAAGGCGGATGCACCTCAAAAGAGGCTGCGGAGCTTGCTGCCGCTTATAGCGGAACGGACATCAGCAAAACTGCTGAGTTGTTCGATAAGGCTGTTTACGGTGAACAAGAACTCGACGAACAAGAAAAAGAAACAATCATGGAAGAATATGTACAGGCATATAAGCTGTACATGGAAAAGAAAAAACTCCGCCGTAAACCAGCAAATTCTCAGTAATTGGAGGTTTTTATGGAGGAAACGGTCACACACAAGGGAATAATCGGCGTTTTCCTTGCAATCGTACTTCTGGTGAGTATGATAGCAGGTGCCATTAGTCCCACAATGAATGTTCATGCTGCGGAAGATTACCGCACATGGAGTCAGAAAGACGAAAGATGGGCAGCTACAGCGATGGGGGGCTCTACTGTCAGGGATTCAGGATGCTATATCACATCAATTGCTATGGTAGCAGCAGCTTCGGGCGCAAGAAATACAGATGATTTCAACCCCGGAGTTTTCGCTCAGCAGCTCAACAATATCGGTGCTTTCGGATGGGATGGAAGCCTTATGTATTGGGCTTCGGTGAACGCAGTTATTCCCGAAGTAAAAATTGAAACTGCAAACCTTTCATTCAATTCCTACACTCATGAAGGAAAGGCAGCAGAAATGCAGGAGTGGCTCAGCAAGGGCTATTACGTTATCTGTAACGTAGGTGGTCACTGGGTATACGTTGATAGTATCTCAGGCGGTAATATTACCATGGCTGACCCTGCCAAGACAGAAACAGACCTTTTCAGTGCGTACTATGATGTTTATGCTTATCAGGTACTCTCAGGCAAGAATGCTTACGGCGCTGCCGAGACTGAAAATGCCGCTCCCGAAACAACGACCACTACATCCACAACAACTACTACAACAACCACGACCACAACCAAGTCAACAACAACTACAACTGCGGCTTCAACTGCTGCAGCTGCAACAACTGTAAAGACTCAGGCTGCGAAGAATTCTGCAAATTCTGATACTACAACATCTGCCACTGCCAAGACAACAACAACTACAGCAACAACTACCAAAACCACAACTTCGACAACCACTACAACTACGACCACAACAACTACAGAGGCTGCAACTACTGAAGCAGCTTCAGAAACTACTATGCCCGTAACATCAGTTCCCGTTGGTGAATATTACTGTTCAGACGACGAGGGCGCTGAGATCTATCTCGATCTTGACGCATCGGGCAAGGTTATCGCTGAACTCAGAAAAGGCGATATCGTCAATGTTACAAGAGTTCTGTGCGGATGGTGCGGTGTCAATATCGACGGCACAGATGCATGGATCCCTCTTGAAAAACTTACGTATGCAGGTGAAGGCATTGAACTCGGTTCAGGTGACATCAACGGCGACGGCATTGCTGATGACGTTGACCTCGGTCTCCTGAATAACTACATCAAGAACTCTAACGAGCGCCCCGAGGGTATCTCAACTCTCAGACGCTGTGAGATCGAAGCAGCTGATATCAACTGCGACGGCTACATCAATGATTCTGATGTACTGATGTATCTCATGCTTATCTGCGAATAAGGAGAACTAAAATCAATGGAATGGACAGAAGTAAACATCTATACCGCTACCGAAGGTATTGAACTTATCTGCTCAAAGCTGGAAGATATCGGCATCAAGGGCTTTTCTATCAGGGACGCTGAGGATTTCAAGGAGTTCCTGGAGAATAAGTACGGCAGATGGGACTATATCGACGATGATCTTATGGGGCTTTCGGAATGTGAGACCTGTATAACCGTTTACCTGCCTGCAAATGAACAGGGCAGCGAAACTCTTGCAGCAATACGCTCACTTCTGAAGGAGCTGAAAGCTTCCGATACAGAGGGACGCTACGGCAGACTTGAAGCCGAGCTTGCCAGTCTTCGTGAAGAGGACTGGGCTAACAACTGGAAACAGTATTTCAAGCCCTTCACTATCGGAGATAAGCTGGCTATAAAGCCTTCATGGGAAGAGTATGAAAATACCGACGGTAGAGTCGTACTGGAGATAGATCCTGCTTCCAGCTTCGGAACAGGCGCTCATCACACCACAAGACTTTGTCTGGAACTTATCGAAAAGTACCTCAGCAGCGGCGACAAGGTCCTCGATCTTGGCTGCGGAAGCGGTATACTGTCCATTGCGGCAATGCTTCTGGGCGCAGATCATGCTGTGGCTGTTGATATTGAACAGAACGCAGCTGAGACCGCCAAGGAGAATGCAGGAAAGAACCACATCGATCCTGCATTGTACAAGACATATTACGGCGACATTACAGTCAACGAAAAACTTGCTGATGAAATTCACGATAAATACGATATGATCACAGCAAATATTGTTGCCGATGTCCTTATAGCTATGAAGGATCACTTCAGACGCTATCTCAGAGACGGAGGTATCCTCATTGTTTCGGGGATCATTGAAGAACGTGCCGAGGAAGTAATAAACGCTATCCTCTCAGCAGGATTCAGGGAACCCGAAATGCAGCTCCGTGAAGGCTGGGCAGCAGTTAAATTTACGTTATGACCTGCATTATGCAGAACATGAATATCAAAGATGCAGCAGCATCAGAAAAAATCAAATGTAAGGAGATTTAGCACAATGGCATTTTTCAAGAAGAATAAGAATCAGCAGGAAGAGATCGAAGAGAAGAAGGACAATAATGCAGCGGTAAAACAGGCTGTCCTCGAAAAGCTCAACGAAAAGCTCAAGGGTACTATCTACGATGACTGTATCATTCTCCCTAAGGGATATACAATAGATGTACAGATAGGCAGAACTCAGGAGGCTGAAGGCGTAAAGATGATCCAGATCGTGTTCATCGTTAAGAATGACGACTTCGATGAGCCGCTTATCGAGCCTGTTGACGCACAGGGCAATTCCGAAGATGAAGCTGCACAGATGGCAGCAGATATGTTCTTCGGTGCAGTATGGCATCCGCTTGATCAGGCAATGTCCAAGAAGAACCCTGTTCATATCTCAGTTGACTACCTCAGACAGCACTACGATTTCGATATGTACTGCCAGTCTGTTATCAGAATAGGCATAAAGGAAAAGCAGCCTGTAATGCTCATGAATTACATCAAGACAGACCTTCCTAAGTATCTTGGTTCAAAGAAGTATTACTGGATCAGAGTGTACCTTGCTAAGTACCAGGATAAGCAGGTTTGCGAAGTACGTGTAAACGGAAGCGTCTGCACAGAGCTTTCAAAGCGCTTCCAGCCATACATCGACGGTTGGGATGCTGAGGAGAACTTCCTCGCTGAGAAGCAGTATGCTATTTTCGTTCAGCGTGAAGACGATCAGTGCCCATACAAGAAGGAGATCGTTATCGACGGTGCAAAGGAATGCATCGAGAAGATGGTAAAGATCACTAACCGTGATGAGTATATAGCAATGTCAAAAGAGCTTGAAGAAAGCATCACTGCTAAGCTTTCAGAGGATATTACCGACAAGGCTCAGGCTGATGCTCTCGGCAGATCAATTGCAGCAGAGATCAGAATATTCATCCCTGAGATCCTTGCAAAGCTTACTCTCGGCTATACCGAGGGCGACAGCCTCTTCCTCCTCGAAGGCGAGGGTGACGAGCAGCAGAGCATCGAGTTCAAGAAGACTCAGCTTCGTTCGTATTTCTATCTCCAGCAGGCAGTTCTTGAGTATATCAGCACAAGACCTGAGCAGCAGGATGTAACACGTATCGTTACAAACAGCGTTGCTTTCCGTGAGATGAGAAAGGTAATGGATCAGGCTAAGGAGCAGAACAGGGAGATCAACCCTGCTGACCTCTTCGTTCCCGGTACATCATACAAGATCGGCGTTGACGGCTACAAGGTTTGGTAATTTTCAGAGAGGCGGAGAGATCCGCCTCTTTTTTGCAGAAATTTCGTAAAAAAAGCTTGACAAATCCTTTCAGATGTGTTAAAATGTTATTGCCGCTTGTAAACGGGCATTCAAGTCGTGTCTTAACGACCCCGTCACAGCGAGTTTATTGAAAAGGCAGGTGCCAACAATATGTACGCAGTTATTGAAACAGGTGGAAAGCAGTATCAGGTAAACGAGGGCGATATCATCTTCATCGAGAAGCTTGCAGCTGAGGCTGACGAGACAGTTACTTTCGACAAGGTAGTTGCTCTTGGCGCAGACGATGGTCTCAAGATCGGTGCTCCTTACGTTGATGGTGCAGCTGTTGAAGCTAAGGTTCTGAAGAACGGCAAGGCTAAGAAGATCACAGTTTTCACTTACAAGCCTAAGAAGGGCGAGAAGAGAAAGATGGGTCACAGACAGCCTTACACTCAGGTAAAGATCGAATCTATCAAGGCTTGATCGCAACTATGATCCGTGCTGAATTTTATGGATCAAAGGGACTTCTGACAGGTTTCAGTTTCAGCGGCCACTCAGGTTATGCCGAGAGCGGCAGCGATATAGTCTGTGCAGCTTTTTCTTCAGCAGTTCAGCTTACTGCTAATATGCTGGATGAATTTGGCTTTTCTCCCGATATCACTGTGGAGGACAACCTTATAGAGTGCAGAGTGAAGCCCGATAAGGACGCTTCACGTATGCTCACTCAGCTCAGACTTCATTTTGAATCCATCTCGGAAGAGTTCCCGAACACAATTAATATCACAATTTCGGAGGTGTAAGTATGTTAAAGATCAGTATGCAGTTCTTCGCTCATAAAAAGGGTGTTGGTTCTACAAAGAACGGACGTGACTCTGAGGCTAAGAGACTCGGTGTCAAGAGAGCAGACGGCCAGTTCGTAAAGGCTGGTAACATCCTCGTTCGTCAGAGAGGTACACACATCCATCCGGGTGCTGGTGTAGGCATCGGCTCTGATGATACATTATTCGCTACAGTAAGCGGTAAGGTTAAATTTGAGCGCTACGGCCGTGACCGTAAAAAAGTCTCTGTTTATGAGATCGAACAGTGATCACGCAATAACGTGACATAAATCCCGAGCGTTATGCTTGGGATTTTTCTTTAGAAAACAGGAGGTCGGAAAATGTTCGTTGATCAGGCGAAAATTAAGATCAAAGCGGGTGACGGCGGCGACGGTGCCGTATCTTTTCACCGTGAGAAATATGTAGCTGCAGGCGGTCCCGACGGCGGCGACGGCGGCAGAGGCGGAGATGTTGTTTTTCAGGTCGATGACAATTTCTCGACGCTTATCGATTTCAGATATAAAAGAAAGTATGTGGCTGAGCGTGGCCAGAACGGCGCAGCAAGAAACTGCACGGGAAAAAGCGCTCCGCCCCTCATTATCAAAGTTCCGAGAGGTACTGTTATCCGTGATGCAAAGAGCGGAAGGATAATGGCTGATATGTCCACTGACGAGCCGAAGGTCCTTGCAAAGGGCGGCAACGGCGGTAAGGGTAATGTCCACTTTGCGACATCTACCCGTCAGATACCGAAGTTTGCAAAGCCCGGATTCCCCGGCGAGGAGTTTGAGGTTACTCTTGAACTGAAGCTTCTTGCCGATGTGGGACTTGTGGGTTATCCGAATGTGGGAAAATCCACACTTATCTCGGTTGTAAGTGCAGCTAAGCCAAAGATAGCAAACTATCACTTCACAACTCTTACTCCTGTTCTCGGTGTTGTAAGAGTGGACGAGGAGAAGTCCTTCGTTATGGCAGATATTCCGGGTCTTATCGAAGGCGCAGGCGACGGTGTCGGTCTGGGACATGAGTTCCTCCGCCACGTTGAAAGATGCCGCCTTATCGTTCATGTTGTGGATGTTTCGGGCATCGAGGGACGTGATCCCTGCGAGGATTTCGAGGTCATCAATGCCGAACTTGCAAAGTTCAATGAGGACCTTGCAGAGCGTCCGCAGATCGTTGCTGCAAACAAGGCCGATATGGCAACAGAGGAGCAGATCGCTGCTTTCAGAAGCTATATCGAAGGAAAGGGACTTCCTTTCTTCTGC
>CADBAC010000048.1 GCA_902792495.1 Ruminococcus flavefaciens
ACTCTTTCCCTCTATTCTCTATGGCCGGGCGGCCTATACCTTCAAGCTTCCTTACGGAAGCTTATTTTTTTGCATTTTTATAATAGAGAAACGGGCTGTAGGGAACGCCGCCCCATGGCATTCCACAATAAGTCTTCCGACAGACTCAAGGGCGCACACTGTGCGCCCCTACAGATAAAAAAACAGCGGACAGATATTTCCGTCCGCAAGAGGTAGCCTTCCGTATCATGCCACAGATGAACTGTGCCCTTACGCATGATACGGAAGGATGGTTGACAGCATTATACTGCCTTACAAAGAGGGATATTCTGTTTCCGAACAAAAGAAACAAAATGAATGAAAGGAAAGATCCATGCCCATGAAAAGGCACGAGACCTTTATACCAGCCCCTGCTTTTTAAGCTCGTCAGCTACAAGCTTTGCTACAGCCTTTGCTCCTGTTTCGGTGAAATGAGTCATATCAGTTCCGCCTGTGGAGCACATATGGTACTTGTACGCAGCATCGTATCCAATGGAATTATAATGCTGTACCATAAGAGTATTGAGGTCGATAACAGGTATATTGTAATACTTTGCAAGCTGTTTCATAGCATTGCAGTAGTTGGTATAACTTCCCTTGAAGGTCTTTGAGCCCTTGTCATAGGCTTTCAGACCGATAACTGTTGTTACAAGGATCGGAGTTGCGCCCTTTTTCTGTGCGCCTTCGATGTACTTTGCCATGTAGTCCTCGAAGCTTCCCTTACTGCCGGGAACTTTTCCGCTGGTGGGAGCGTATCTCTCAGCCTTGTTGGAAGCCGCATCATTTATGCCGAACTGTATCAGGAGATAATCGCCTTTCTTGATAGTGCCGAGGATAGTATCCAGACGGCCGTTATCGTAGAAACTCTTGGAACTTCTGCCTGCGATAGCCTGATTTGATACGGTTATCTTGTCGGAGAGATTGCTTCCCAGGAATGCGCCCCAGCCCTGCTGAGGAGCATAACTCTTGTTGTAGGTCTGTACCGTTGAATCGCCTGCAATGTAGATAGTTCTTGCGGCATTCTTGTTTGTATCGTCAACAACAGGCTTTGTGGGAGCAGTGTATATCTCTGCTATAGGCTCATCTGTAAGCTCTGTCTTCATGTAGTCAAGGTTAGGACCGCCCTGTGCAGATGCGGATGTCATCTTAATGGAGTTGCTTCCCTGTTTCAGAGGGAGCACTATTCCTCGCTCTTCCCACTTGGTCCAGTCGCCTGTGGTGAGGAAATCCTGCATCCAGTAGTCCTTGCCGCCGTTGACTTCTATCTTCATGGGACGGTTGTCTGCTCCGCCGTTTGCTATGTTGAATGTGCAGAGGTAATTTCCTGCCTGCGGAGCATTCACAGTCCACTCGACAGCGCTTGTATCGTTATTGTCAAGGTTTACGTATGACTTGCCTGTGAAGCCCTTGTTGGTGTCCTCGGGAGCGCCGTTGGTTATCTTCATATCAGAAGCAAAGTAGATATTTTCCAGCACAGGCGCTGTCTCCGTTACAGTTGTCACGGGAGCGGCTGTAGCTGCGGGCTGAGTCTGCTGCTGTGCTGAGTAGGAATCGGGAAGTGAAGTTATAGTTCCGAGACAGAATTTCTGGATGACCAGAGCGTCCGAATTGGTAAGGCCGTTTCCGTTTTCGGCAACGTCACCGTTAGCCCTTCCCTGCTCGGATACCGTGAACTTTGAAGGATTGGAAAGCGACTGCATTATCAGTACAGCGTCGCTCATGTCAACTTCGCCGTTGCAGTTGGTATCACCCCAGAGTGTAGCTGCCTGCTGTGTGGGAGGAGCCTGTGTGACTGTCGGTATTTCGGTAACTACGGGAGCCGCTGTTGTTGCAGGCTCAGCCGCCTGTGCATTTACAGCTTCAATAAAGAATCTCTGATTAGCGCCGCCCGAATACTTGTACTGCTGGACATTTGCGCCTGTATTCTTTGACTGCTCGTTTACATCGAGAGCAGAAGCATCCCCTGTTATCTTAGTCAGGATAGCGTAAGAGCCGTCGTTGTTCTTCACGAATTTGAACTGCTGGTTGTCGCCCTTGTTGAATGTGTAAAGCTCAACATTAGCACCGTCTGTGGTCTTCTTGCCGTTTACGTCGAGAGCGTAGGAATTGCCGTCGCCTAGCTGTGATACAAGGTAATAGTAGCCGTTGCCTGCTGATACAGCCTTGAACTGGCTTGCCTTGCCGTCATTTGCAGCCTGCTGAAGATTTGCGCCGTTAGCGCCGTTTCCGCCTTCGATATCAAGATAGAGGCCGCTGTTCATGTTTTTGAATGTGTATATCTGTCCGTCGATGATATCGCTTGCCGCTGTCACGGGAGGTGCAGTCACTGTCGGCTCGGTCACTGTGGGCTGAGTCTGTACGGGCGCTTCTGTCACCACGGGAGCAGCTGCTGCGCCAGGCTTCTGTGTGAACTTTGTTGCAAACAGCTCTGCAAGATGTTTTGCACCTTCACGGTTCGGGTGTACGTTGTCGATGTACATTGCGTCAGCCTTTGATGCGCCGATGGATACGCAGTAGTCCTGCCAGAGATTGAAGAGGTCAACTATCTGACAGCCCTGCTCCTTAGCGATCTGATCCAGCTCATTCGAGAAGTATCTGCTTGTGAGGAGAGGCTTCTTTGTGTAGTCGCCCTTACGTCCCTGCTGCTTGACGAGTATGACATCCATGCCCTTAGCCTTTGCCTTCTTTGTCATGTCGCCTACGTACTTCTTGTACTCGTCGCCCTTATAGTATTTACCATCGTTGATACCGATGGAGATGATGAAAACATCGCCCTTCTTGCCGTATTTCTCGATGGGTGCGAAGTTTCCGTTATTGATGAATCCCTTGGCGTATTCGCCGCTGGCAGCCATATTTCTGATATTCCATCCCTTGTCAACGTATCCGCCCAGCATCTGTCCCCAGCCTGCCTGAGTGCTGGAGTTGAGGGGATAATAGTTGCACACTGTTGAGTCTCCGCACAGCCATATCGTTGGTGGGAGTGTAGTGCTGTCGGAATACTTCTTGATTTCGACAGCACTTATGGTATATGCATTCCCTGCCTTTCCTGCGCCTGCACGGATATTCAGCTGTCCGTCAGTAACGGGGATAAGCAGTTCGTGGACCGCATTGTTGCCTGTCATATTGACTATCTGGAGCATATCCTCGATGAATACGCTGGTACGTCCTGTGTTTCCCAGTGTGACCTTTACGCTGTAGACACCGTTGGGCACATCCACGTTGAGGTTGGTCTTTCCTGTGAACTGTACAGCGTCACTGAGTTCGTTTCTGCCTGCTGCTGCAACGTTCTTTACATCATTTCCCGAAAATCCGTAGCCTTTTGCTTTGCTGTACTTGTCGTTGGCGCTTACTCCCGTAAATCCGTTCTGAGCATTTCCGCCGAGGTCAAGCTTCCAGTTTTCGGCAGCTGCTGAAGCTGTAACTGCCTGCATTATGCCATTATTTCCGTAATACGGCAGATATGCGGATGTACCTGTTGTCAGCAGCAAGGCTGAAATAGCTGCTGCTATCCTCTTTACACCTTTTTTCATAATTATTTCTCCTTTATTCAATTTTAATATCCCGTTTGCGGAACTTATCCGCCTTTATAAATTAGCTAATTTATCTGTTGATATTATTATAGCACACAGCCAAACAGATTGAAATGACTATTTCTATCATAAAATTGATGAATTATTGCAAAGTTCCAGCGCACACTTACGGCATTCAGCCATAAAAAAATTCCTCCCGACAGTTTATCCGCTGACGGAAGGAACTTTAAGTTTAGCAAAATTAAGATTTAATTAAGCTTATTTATTGTTCTTTATGTATTCCTCAAAGGTGCCCTTTTCACTTCCTGCTGATGCCTTAACATAGTAAGTCAGTATCATTGAAGCGTCACGGCCGTCAATGATGCTGTCGGATGTTACCTCCGATACCAGCTTCTGTCTGTAGTAAAGGCTGCTTTCCTTGCCTGATGAAGTCTTTGCATATTCGGTCAGTACCAGTGTTGCGTCACGGCCGTCGATAATACCGTCAAATGTAACATCGCCCAGCACATATGTGCCTGCTGCTGCTTCATATGTTGCCAGTGCCACAGCGGGGTAAGATGCCTTGTCTGCCAGCCCCTCATAGAGATCGGAGAGAAGTCCGCCGTCGTTGTGAGTATCGCCTAAAGTTGTGATTATCTTTGAAGCAATTGCAAGATGTCCCTTCTGATTCGGGTGAACATCGCCTGTGGAAAGCATTCCTGTCTCGATATCTATAAAGTATGCTGCGTGTCCCGGATTTGCTGATGACTGTGTAACTCCCTCCTCCATTGATGTAAAGTCGGTCAGTACATCAGCTACCTTTGCGCCTTTATCAGCTGCGGCTGTCTGAAGCTGTTCGGAGAATGACTTTACAAGGCTCTCTGCAACATCTCTGAGCTGAGAGATGATATCGCCATACTTTGTGTTGCCGTAAGTCTTTGAAATATATTCGGGTGAGATCTGTATCGGCTGGTAAATATTCTGCACCACTATCTGCGCATCAGGATTTATGCTCTTTACCTCATCTATGACAGCTGAGATATTCGGCATGATATGCTCCTTGATATAGCCGTTTGTGGGATTACGCAGCTTTGCGGCAGCACTTCTTATCTCGGTAAGGAGTTCCAGAGCATTTCCGAAATCAGCACTGGCAAAATTAGAAACGCTGTCAGTGTCCACCATTTCCATAACATCCTTGAGAGCGGGATTTTCGGGAATATCAGCCCTTGTATAGCCTTCCTTGAGGAAATTCTTCATATTGTTCTGAGGATTGTTGGTTGCAAAATAATCAAGCAGATTCTTGCAGTAGAAATGTATCATGTCATTTCCGCCTATAGAAATAACAACGCACTCTGCGTCCTTTACAGCCTTCTTCTGCTCGTCTGTAAGTTTCTTTACAGTGTCCAGAAGCACATCGCTGTCCATTCCCGAACTTGAATAGTTAGCAACTGTACCATTGTAGTAATCTGCAAGTATCTCACCATAATTATGCTCAACGAAACCGTCTCTTAACTCGCCTGCTGCAATGCTGTCACCCAGCACTACGAAATCCTTCGACTCATCTTCTGCTGCTGAAGCTGTTACTGCCGGAAAAGAGGCAACAGTAAGGGCTGCCGCCAGTATGAAAGAAATATGTTTTTTCATATGATACCTCCTGTAGGACATCTCAAAATCCCCTTCAAAAACATTCAGAGATATCCTGTTATTTATATGACGATTATATAATATTTTTGCCAAAAAGTCAATAGTAAAAATCAGGTTTAACACACTATCACCTTTCGCATTTTCAGTAAACCTGTGAATCACCGAGGACGGCATTCCCTGCTTTTATCGTGGACACATCCCCTCAACGGCGAATATGCAAAAAATCCTTGCCTTTTCAGCGAAAGTATATTATAATAGAAATGATAGTGTAATATCGTCGACATTTTATCAGACGAATCTTAAAGGAGAATTATAATGATATACAATAACATACTCGAAGCAATAGGCCATACTCCGCTTATCCGCCTTAACCATATGGTAAAAAAGGGCAGCGCTGATATCCTCGTAAAGTTTGAGGGTCTCAACGTGGGCGGCTCCATCAAGACAAGAACCGCTTACAACATGATAAAACACGCTGAGCGTGAGGGAAAGATAAACAAGGACACCATTATCGTTGAGCCTACCAGCGGCAATCAGGGAATCGGCCTCGCTCTTGTGGGCGCTGTTAAGGGATACCGTACCATTATCATCATGCCCGATTCCGTCAGCGAAGAGCGCAGAAAGCTGGTAAGACACTACGGCGCTGAGGTAATGCTCATCCACGATGACGGCGATATCGGAAAGTGCATCCAGGAATGCCTTGACACCGCTCTCAGAATGGCTGAGGAAGATAAGAACGTTTTCGTTCCTCAGCAGTTCTCCAACGTGAACAATATCGGCGCTCATAAGTACCACACTGCCCTTGAGATACTTGAACAGACAGCTGTAAAGATCGACGGGTTCTGCTCGGGTATCGGCACAGGCGGTACTATCACAGGTATCGGTGAAGCTCTCAAGGCTCAGTACCCCGATATGGTTATATGGGCTGTTGAACCCGAAAATGCCGCTATCCTCGCAGGCGGAAACATCGGCACTCACCTCCAGATGGGAATCGGCGACGGAATAATCCCCGATATCCTCAACCGGAATATCTACGACGCTATCTATATCGTTACAGATGAAGAAGCTATCCAGACCGCCAAGGACTTAGCATCAAAGGAAGGTATCATGTGCGGTATCTCCAGCGGTACTAACGTAGCCGCCGCTATAAAAATGGCCGAAAAGCTGGGCGAGGGCAAGACGGTCGTTACTATCCTCCCCGATACAGCCGAAAGATACTTCTCAACTCCCCTTTTCGAGGACTAATGTAATTTCTGTAATAATAAAACCAAAGGGCGCTCGGAAAGCGCCCCTACAAATCGTATATTTCCCGTTTGCTTATGTAGGGGCGAGTTCCGCTCGCCCTCCCCTGATTGGAAATGTAGGTAATAACTTTTGAAAACCTCAATTGATATTTTAATTGAAAGAATTAAATCCGGTGAAAAAATCATCTGCAAAAAGTGCCAAAAAGGTACAGTAGTCTACGAACACAAGAAATGGAGCAGATTTCCTGACATTTATTGCAACAATCCCGACTGCAATGCAAAAGTTATATTTAATTAAACCGCCCTGCAATGAGCGGTTTTATTATAACCATTTGAAAATATATACCAAAAAGACTTCGCAGAACCAACTGCGAAGTCTTTTTTACTTATTCGATACCAGCCTGCTGTTTAGCAGCTGTGAGGGTATTTTTCATGAGCATAGCGATGGTCATAGGTCCTACGCCGCCCGGAAC
>CADBAC010000049.1 GCA_902792495.1 Ruminococcus flavefaciens
CGATCTCGCTCTGAGTATGCTGCATCTTATCATAGAGAGTTATCATCTCTCCTGCTTTTTCCTCTTTGCTTGCCTGCTGCTGAGCGAGGCTGTTTTCGAGGTTTGCTTTTTCGAGTTCGAGGTTCTGCTTTTCTGTTTCCAGATCAGCCTTGTATTGCTCCATAGTGCTTATCTCGCCGAGAATATCGTTGATGAGCTTCTCGTCATTGGCAGCTATACGGTTGACCATTTCAACTCGTGAGAGCATATCATAAAAGCTTGCAGAACCTACGATGATAGAAGCCAGCTGTTCGTTGCCCGAAATGTACATAGCGCAGAGTCTTTCCTTGAAGACCTCCACCTTTTTCTCGATGGCTTTCTGCTGGTCTGCTATCTTGACCTCCTGCTCTGCGATAGTCTGGTCGAGAAGCTGGATATTAGCCTCTGCGTTTGTGATATCGCCTGATATCTGATCCAGTTCTGCGTTGAGAAGGTCTATATTCGACTGTATGAAACCGATCTGTTCATTCAGAACATTCTGGTACTGCTGCTCCTGGGACTTATTTCCCTCAAGAGAACCTATCTGAACTTCCAGATCTGCTATTTTCTGTGAATTTGCCTGTCGTTCCTGCTGGATGTCACTTAAAGTTCTGGCATGAACTGTCTTTCCGCTTTTACTGTTAAAAGCAGCGGTATTAGTAATAAGTGCGATCGACAATGCGCTGCAAGTAACAAAAGAAAGAACTCGTTTTATCATTCTTAATTTTTTCATAGTACTGATGCGGAGTTTATGCCGCATCCTCCTTTCAAAAACTTCCGATTGAGAACGGCATCCACCTCATAATTATGCCGTGGTACAAAAGCCCACGGCATAACTGAAAACTGCCTTTTTACGGCGATATTTACAAGGTGCTGCCTTAAAGGCAACATCACACAAAGCTTGTGCTGAAGATGCGCCGTCAGATTTTTCGTCAGATCGTATAGAAATTCCGCAGGCATACTTTCGTATGTCAAGGGATTTCTGTGCGAAATGGCGGAAAACCTGCAAGCAGATTCAGTGCAAAGCCGTCAGGCGGGCTTTGTGAGATGCTTGCCTTAAACGTCTATGTGTCTTCTTGTACTGATAACACTGCCCAATGCCCCTATGAGTGCGCCTGCAACGATGTAGGCAACAAGTATCTGTATTCTTATTTCGCTGAAGGGGATGATACTTCCGATTCCGAAAGTGGACATAAGCATGGACTGACCTATCATCAGGTTGTATATAGCCCTGTAGGCTGCCCATGTGATAAAGAACGCTCCTACGCCTGCCACGAAGCCTGTTACCATGCCTTCGATGAAGAAAGGCATACGTATAAAGCCGTTTGTAGCACCAACGTACTTCATGATCTGTATCTCCTCACGGCGTGAGAACACGCTGGCCTTTGTGGTGTTGGAGATGATGATGAGTGATACAACTATCAGAGCGATAACTATAGTTCCTGCCACGAATGTGACAACTCGTCTGAGCTCTCTGAGGAACTCTGCTACCTGCGGTGATGATGAAGCGCTCTGTACACCTGTTATAGCGCCGATCTCCTCTGTGGTATCGGCTATGATATCGTTGTTGTTTACTGTTACGCTGAAACCATCGGGCATAAAGCTGGCATCGTCGCCGATATAGCCTGTGAAGATCTTCTCAGCATTTGGAAGGCTTGCTCTCTGTCTTGCAAGAGCTTCTTCCTTTGAGATGAACTCAACAGTATCAACGTTTACCAGTGCCCTGATAGATTCCTCGGCAGCCTTGTTCTGTTCCTCTGTAGAACCTACCTCCATAATTACAACGATCTCGTTCTGGCTTCCCAGACCTGCGATCATGGAGTTAAGGTTGAGATAGAAAAGAGCTGCCATTCCGACCAGAAGCAGGGATATGAGCACTACGCAGAAAGTTGCGAATGCCATCATCTTATTCTTCCAGATATTTTCAAACCCCTGATCGGTCAGGTATTTAATACCGCTTATTTTCATTTATCTGCGCCTCCTTCGTTGTTGTCGGAGGCACCTGCGGACTTCTTGTGTTTTTTCTTTTTGTGCTTCTTCCCTGCGGGCTTTTCAGCCTGTGCGGGAACTATTTCTGCCGCAGCTTCCGTACTTACAGCAGCGTTTGCACTGCTGACGGTCTCAGCTGCTGTTTCGGCCTGTTCGGTCACTTCAGCATTTTCGGTTTTTTCAGCCTTTGCGCTCTCAGAGAGTACCTCTGAGATCTGAGCTGCCTCAGCCTCCTGTTGAGCTGTTACCTCGGCAAGCTTCTTTTCAGCTTCCTCGATAATAGCCTGAGCCTGTTCACGGATATCCTCGGCTGTTTCCTCGGGCTTATCCTCGGTGATAGCGGAAATTATATCCTCGGGAGTCATATCATCAAGACTGAGAGGCATATTCTCCTCAGTATTGCTGACAGCAGGCTCTTCTTCGACTGTTTCTTCCATAGCTGTCACAGTTTCCTCAGCGGCGGAATCCACCTGCTGAAGATCCTCTTCATCAATAAACGAACCCACCATAGTTTTCATTGGGAATTCGCCTCCGAGATCGTCGATCTCATCAAGCTCTTCCTCAAGATCCTCGGGAAGTTCAGCAAGACCTGTGATAACGTTATCGTAAGCGATCTCACCGTTGGCGATATTGATGATACGTCCGCCGAAATGACGGACAAGGTCATGTTCATGGGTAACCATGAGAATGGTTGTACCCTGATCGTTGATGCCCTTGAGCAGTTCCACTATCTCGTAGGAAAGCTCGGGGTCGATATTACCCGTCGGCTCATCGGCAATGATGAGCTGAGGGTCATTGACGAGTGCTCTTGCGATGGCAACACGCTGTTTTTCACCGCCCGAAAGCTCGTCAGGGTAAGAATTCATTTTATCATGGAGCCCTACAAGGTCAATAACGTAAGGCACACGCTTTTTGATTTGCTTAGTTGGTGCATCTATAACTCTGAGAACGAATGCGATGTTCTCATAAACTGTCATAGACGGGATAAGTCGGAAATCCTGGAATACGAAGCCGAGAGTACGGCGGAATTCAGGTATCCTTTTCTTTCTGAGTTTGTTGAGGTTATAGCCGTTTACCATAACGCTTCCGCTGGTAGCGTCTATTTCCTTCAGAAGTAGTTTGATCATAGTACTCTTACCCGCACCTGATGAACCTACAACGAAGGCGAAGTCGCCGTCATTGATACGCAGGCTGACGTTGTTGAGAGCGTCAACACCGCTTGAGTAGGTCACGGATACGTTTTTAAGTTCTACCAAAAGATTACACCTACCTTAAAAATTGGCTGTCAAGAAGTGTGCATAGCCACACGAAAGAACTTAGAACTTGACAGGATTTGCAGACAGGTACTTCTTAACCATGAGAGCGATCTTGAAGATAATGGCATGATCGAACTCACGGAGGTCAAGACCTGTAAGCTTCTTGATTTTTTCGAGTCTGTACACGAGAGTATTTCTGTGTACGAAGAGTTTTCTCGATGTCTCTGAAACATTAAGATTGTTCTCGAAGAATTTCTGGATAGTGAAAAGAGTTTCGTGGTCGAGTGACTCAATGCTTCCCACCTTGAATACCTCATGGAGGAATGTCTCACAGAGAGTTGTGGGGAGGTGATAGATAAGTCTTGCAATACCGAGATTATCGTAGCTTACGATGACCTTATCGGTATCGAATACCTTTCCTACCTCAAGAGCCATCTGAGCTTCCTTGAATGAGCGGGCAAGATCCTTGACACCGACAACAGCTGTACCGATACCAACGTTTACTCTTGTATAGAATTCGCTGCTGAGTGTGTCAGCGATAGAGCGTGCAAGCTTTTCGAGATCTCTTGAATCAAGTGTACTCTTCAGCTCCTTGACAAGAACTATATCGCTCTCAGTGATATTGAAAACGAAATCCTTGTTCTTATCCGGGAACAGGTTCTGGATAACGTCGTAGGCTGAAATGTCATTGGCTGAGACGATCCTTATGAGGAATACAGCACGGCTGATCTCCGCATTGAAATGGAGCTCTCTTGCCTTTATGACTATATCGCCGGGGAGTACGTTATCGAGGATGACATTCTTGATGAAGTTGTTTCTGTCATACTTCTCGTCGTAGTACTGCTTGATATTTGAAAGAGTGATAGCGAGAATGCTTGCGTACTTGGCTGCAGCGTCGTCAACGCCCTCTACGAAAACAGCATAGTCGGGCTTTACTCTTGAGCCGAAAGGCTTGTATGTGAAGCCGTCACGGATAAAAATATCGTGAGAATCGCTGAGGTCGAGAGAAACGAACTCATTTGTTGTACCCACACGGGTAAGATCGCTGCAGGCGATGATGGTAGCGGTCTCATCAACAACGCCTATAGTAGCGTCGATGGTGTCACGCATCTGATGAACTAAACCCTGAAATAATCTGTTTGACATATTTTTTACATCCCTTCGTTAGATTTTTTGAACGGACCTTCAAGGAAAGCTGTGCGGAGGAGGATATGCCGCCTCCTCAACATATTACAAATTGTAACACATTCTTCGAGGGAATTTGTTAACAAACTGTGAACTTTCTTCTGAACGGTCACAAACATAGACTTAAATTTAGTTGATTTTTGTATCATTCCTACAAAAGATATTGAGTATCGTAAGCACGTTTCTCAGTGTCTGACGAACTGCAACGCAGAGAAGAAGTCTTGCATTTTTCAGTTCCTCGCTCTCAGCGTTCTTTACGCTGCAAGCATCGTAGAAACGATGGAAAAGTGTAGCCAGATCAACAGCATACTTCGTGATCTTTGCAGGATCGTAAGTCTTTGCTGCAAGGTCAACTTCCTTAGGCAGAGAAGCAAGGTGACGGATAAGCTCGATCTCACGGCTGTCTGTCAGAACGCTCAGGTCTGCCTTTTCGGGCACCTGTGTTCCCTCTTCTGCAAGAGCCCTGAGCATACTGCAAATTCTTGCGTGTGCATACTGAACGTAGTAAACAGGGTTCTGTGAGGACTTCTCGATAGCCAGATCAAGGTCGAACTCGAACTGTGAATTTGCCTCACGGAGATTGAAGAAGAAACGTGCTGCATCTATCGGTATCTCGTCAAGGAGAGTTACCAGTGTGATAGCCTTGCCGCTTCTCTTTGAAAGCTTTACTGTCTCGCCGTTGCGGACCAGACGTACCATCTGCATGAGAACAACGTCCAGCTTTGAAGCGTCAACTCCGAGAGCAGTGAGTGCAGCTTTCAGACGAGGTACATAGCCGTGATGGTCTGCGCCGAGAACGTTGATGGCCTTGTCGAAGTTACGTGTTACCAGCTTGTTATAGTGGTAAGCGATATCGGGTACTATATAAGTATAGAGACCGTTGCTTCTCTTCAATACGAAGTCCTTGTCCAGACCGTATTCTGTAGCCTTGAACCATATCGCGCCGTCCTGCTCGTAAGCCTTGCCTGCTTCGAGGAGCTTGTCAACGACCAGCTTTGTCTCGTTCTTCTCATGGACTGTGCTCTCTCTGAACCAGTTATCGTAAACGATGCGGTACTTTTTCAGGTCACGCTCAAGGCCTGCGATATTCAGCGGCAGAGCGTAATCAACGAGAGCCTTGCGGCGTTCTTCCTCGCTGACATTCTCAAGAGAATTGCCGTGGAGGTCAAAGTAATTCTTAGCGTGTTCGATGATATCCTGTCCGAGGTAAACATCCTCAGGCATCGGGAAATCTTCGCTGCTGCCGTCCTCACCGTAAATGCGTCTGCAAACTTCCTCGGTATCGGCAGCTGACTTGTATATTTCCTGTCCCTTTTCGGAGCAGATGTGCATATAGCGGAGAGAAAGAGATTTTCCGAACTTCTCTATCTGGTTGCCTGCGTCGTTGACGTAGAACTCACGCTCAGCGTGCCAGCCTGCCCACTGGAGGACGCTTGCCAGACAGTCGCCGATAGCGCCGCCACGGGCATTACCGATATGCATAGGTCCTGTAGGATTTGCAGAAACGAACTCAACAAGCGCTCTTTTGCCTGCGCCTGTATCGGTCTTACCGTAGTTTTCACCCTCTGCGAGAACATTCTCCACTACTTCGGAGAACCATTTTCTGCCCAGGAAGAAGTTCATGAATCCGGGGCCTGCGACCTCGGTCTTCTCGAACATAGTCCCTTCCATCTGTACCTTTTCTGTGATGAGTTCAGCTATCTTTCTCGGAGGCATTCTGAAAGCCTTTGCACAGACCATTGCTGTATTTGCAGCAAAATCGCCGTGGGACTTATCAGCAGGTATCTCGATAGTGAAATCAGGCATCGGAACGGCAGGTACAGCCTGTTCCGCTACAAGTACGCCAATAGCATCCATTATCATTTCACGGAGCTGAGTTGACGCTTTTTTAATAAGATCTGACATTGGTGTAACGTCCTTTCTATTATCACTCCTGCACTGTCATGATTATCTCGTTATCAGACAGATATGAGGAATTGAGATCAAGTGTATATTTAAGATAAAGTCTGCCATCCTTTGCGATGGTATTCTCTATAGCGTGGGTGTAAACTCCTATCTGGAGGTTTCCGTAAGGGGTACCGTACTGACAGAAGTGCTTGCGTCCTATCTCAAGGGAAAGCACGGAATTGGCCGTACCCTCACGGGTTATGGAAGCATTCCTGCCTTTGTCCACTTTGATAGTGGTGACCGAGCCTTCAAATCCTGTAGCCGAGGTATCCTCATAAGAGATTATGTCCCATCCGTTCTCACGGATATGCTTTGCTCTGGTCATCAGTTCGGTTTCGTTTTTTTCATCGTCCTGCCAATGGACACTGGTCAGGGATATCATTACATTCTTTTTCAAGACAAGTCTCCTTTATATGGGTCAGTATGTTCTTTCCGCATTATCTATAGCCTGTTCAAGGAGCATATCCACGAAGTCCTCATGAGAGATGCCCATATGCTCCATCAGTTTCGGGAACACACTGTTCTTGCGGAGTCCCGGGGATGTGCCGATCTTGTTGAGGAGGAGTCTTCCGTCATCGGTCAGGAAGAAGTCCAGTCTTGCAAGTCCCTTGCAGCCCATAGCCTTGTAAGCCTTGACAGCGGTCTCACGGATAGAAGCCTGAAGCTCATCGGAAATATCAGCAGGTATCTTCAGTCCGTCGCCTGTGCTCTGGTTCACTTCTGTGGGATCGTATACCCTGTCGGTATCGAGGATCTCGCCTATATATGTGGAGAACGGCGTATCATAGCCGAATACAGCTGCTTCCATCTTGCGGCCCCTGACGTATTTCTCAACGACTACCTTGTTATCGTTGGAGAAAGCCACCTTTACAGCTGCGATAAGCTGTGCGAGGTCGTCAGCTTTTCCCGTGCCAGCGCTGGTGCCGCTCTTTGCAGGCTTAACGATAAGCGGGAATCCAAGTTCGCCTGCTATTTCCTGACAGCGTTCATCAATTTCGCTTATCTCACGCTGAGTGATTATCCTCCACTCTGCGGTATCGATGTCGTAGTCATCCATTACCATATGGATGTGCGACTTATCCATGCATGAAGCCGCAGCAAGAACTCCGCAGCCCACATAGGGTATGCCCGAAAGATCGAGAAGTCCCTGAACTGTACCGTCAGCGCCGTGCTTGCCCATGACTACGGGAAATACAACGTCTATCTTTCTGACAACAGCTTCACCGTTCTCGATGAGGATTATGCCTCTGTGAAGCGGATCGGGAGATATTATAGCCGATGTGCAATCGGGGTCCTGCTCCCATTCGCCTGTGGGGATATCCTCCACATCTCCGGGGAAATACAGCCATCTGCCCTTTCTGGTGATACCAATGCAGATCACCTCATATTTATCTTCGGGAATATTCCTTATGACCTCAGCGGCGGAAGCCAGTGAAAGTTTATGCTCTCTTGAAGTGCCGCCAAAAATCACAGCTGCCTTTATCTTTGCCATGTTGTTCTCCTTTGTAATAGTATCGAAAATTGAGTATAGTCATTTTTCAAGTATCACTATATTTTATCACATTTCACAAAAAACTGCAAGTATTTTTTGCGAAAATGCAGGATAACACAGTAAATTTCGCAAGTAAGGCATATCACAGACAATTTTCCACAGATATTTTTGTTTATTTTGCCGATTGATTTTTCCTTTTTTGGTACCCTTGTGCAGATTGTCCATGTTAATAATGACGAAGCAGTACCGATGACCAAAAAGAAAAAGCCGTTCCCGATATACGGTGAACGGCTCTCAGAATCAGTTATTTTTTACCCTTGTGCATTTTTACCTGTGACGAGATGATACTGCTCATCTCATACCGATTTTGTCGTCATCTTTCTGAAGCTTGTCATACTTTATGATGTAGTCCCACAGCTCCTGAACGGTCGTGAAAGCTATTCCCACGTAGCTGTCGGCGCATCCGTAGTAAATGGCGATACGTCCTGTTTCAGCATCATGGAGAGTAGCGCACGGGAAGCACACATTCGGCACGAATCCCCTTTCCTCGTACCATTCTTCGGGAGCGAGGATGTAGTTTGAACAGCGGTGAAGCACCTTTGAAGGTTCGTTTATATCGAGGATAGCCGCACCTATGCTGTAAACATAGCCGTTGCAGGTATTGACAACTCCGTGGTAAAGCATCAGCCAGCCCTTGTCAGTCTCGATAGGAGCCGCACCTCCGCCTATTTTAAGGCTTTCCCACCAGTTTTCGGAACGTCCCATCACATGGCGGTGGCGTCCCCAGAACTCCATATCCTTGCTTTCGCTTATAAAAATGTCACCGAAAGCAGTGTGGCCGTTGTCGCAGGGACGTGAAAGCATGACGAAATTGCCGTTTATCTTTCTCGGAAAAAGCACGGCATTGCGGTTATACGGCAGGAACGGATTCTCCACACGGGTAAATGTCCTGAAGTCCTTAGTGACCGCAACTCCGATGGTAGGACCGAACATATCCTGACACCACATTATATAATATGTATCCTCCACCTTGACAAGGCGAGGGTCATAGGCATATTTCGGCATGAAGGGTTCACCGTTTTTGTCGGTGAAAGGTATCTTCTCGGGGTCGAATTCCCAATGTACGGCATCTTTGCTCCTGCCTAAATAAATATGCGGGATGCCGTCCCTCTGCTCTCCACGGAAAACACCGATAAAGCCGTCCTCATAAGGCAGCACTGCACTGTTGAAGATACGTGCCACATTCGGCAGGGGATTTCTGCCTATTACGGGGTTTTCGCTGTATCTCCACACAGGAGTCACACAGTCGGCAGGCTTATCCTGCCACGGCATATTTGAAAGGTTCTCTCCGATTATTCTGATATCAGCCATGATCCATCTCCTTTGCTTAATAAAAGCTTAATTCCTATACTTAAATTATACTACAATTAATCTATTTAGTCAAGACGAAAAAGCAAAATTAAGTAAATTCGTGAAACTGCACTAATTTTCCGCTCATATTTCTACACTTTAAATTTACGGATATTATATAGACTTGCATATGACCATAGTGTATAATTAAACTACAAAACAAATCCAAAAGGAGCAGCTATGAAAATAATCAACAGCACCACTCGTCCCATTAATAATGTACATTATATATGTATGCATATCGGCGGCTCACCTGTTACCTGCTATGTCATAAACGGCAGAAACGGCGATCTTCTCATTGATACAGGCTTTTACTTCTGCTGTGACAGGCTGAGGAAATGGCTCGGGCAGTTCAATATCCGCCACATCCTCCTCACTCATGCCCATGTTGACCACGACTACAATGCCGCAAAGCTGAGGAAGATAACAGGTGCGCAGATTCTTCTGAGTGAAAATGACGTTTCCCTCATCGGCAATTACCGAAGTCAGCCCGTCAAGGCAACTATGAAGAAGTACCGCCTGCGCAACATCCAGCAGAATGTATGCGGAGGCATGAAGCTTTTCAGTACCCGCCCCTACTCCCCAGATATCATCATTAAAAATCAGGACAGCGGCATTCTTCGCAGTCTCGGTTACGATGCGGATATCATCCCTCTCCCCGGGCACACTCTCGGCTCGTTGGGGGTTCTTGCGGATAATGTGCTGTACTGCGGCGACGCTTTTACCGCTATATGGGGCAGACCCGATATCACTCCTCATGCCACATCACTCAAAGCTATGCGCCGATCATTAAAGCGCATACTTAAAATATCTCCGAAATGGCTGGCAACAGGCCACGGACTTCCCGTATCTATGGACAAGGCACGGCCTGTCATAATAAAATATCTGAAAGAAAGGAGCAGAATATGAATCTCAGCGAACTGATAAACAACATCAACTCAGGCGCTCTCGACGACAGATTCCGCAGTCTCTACGGCTCTGTCACTCCTCAGCGCATCCGCTTTCTCAGCGTCCTTGAACGGTTCTCAAAGCTTTACCCCGAACAGGACGATATACAGGTATTCTCCGCTTCGGGACGCACCGAGATAGGCGGCAACCACACCGATCACCAGCACGGCTGTGTTCTTGCGGCGGCGGTGAATATGGACATGATAGCTGTTGCCGCTCCCAATGACAGCGGAGTTATACGTTTTTCCTCGGAGCAATGCCCCGAATGCACAGTCAGCACCGATGACCTTGCTGTTCATGAGGACGAAAAAGGCACTACTGCCGCTCTGATACGTGGTATTGCCGCAGGTCTTGCAGATATCGGAGCAAATACAGGCGGTCTCGATATCCTTGTCTCATCGGATGTTCCGTCGGGAAGCGGACTTTCATCCTCGGCGGCTTTTGAGATCCTCATAGGCACCGTCATCAACTGCATTTACAATGACGGAAAAGCAAGTGCAGAGGAGATAGCCCACATCGGACAAAATGCCGAAAACCTCTACTTCGGCAAGGCAAGCGGACTTATGGACCAGATGGCAAGCGCTCTCGGCGGCATGGTGGCTATCGACTTTGAAGATCCCGATTCTCCGAAAGTTGAACGCATCAACTTCGATCCCGGGGATGCAGGCTATTGCATCTGTATCACCGACACAGGCAGCAGTCATGCCGATCTTTCCGATGATTACTCGGCTGTATCGGCGGAGATGAAGCATATCGCACAGGCAATGGGCCACACAGTTCTGCGAGAAGCGGATGAGGAGGAGTTTTACCGCCTTATCCCTGAGCTGAGAAAAGTCTGCACCGACCGTGAGATACTCCGTGCAGCCCATTTCTTTGCTGAAAACGAAAGAGCAATACTTGAGGTGCAGGCGCTGAGAAACGGCGATACAGAGGAGTTCTTTGAACTTGTAAACGCTTCCGGCGATTC
>CADBAC010000050.1 GCA_902792495.1 Ruminococcus flavefaciens
TGGCCGCAATTATTTCGTTTTTTGCTGCGATAGTTATAAGCTGGATGAGTGCGATCATTGCTGCATAATTCGGGATAGTTGCAAGGAAGCTGATAAGGCTCTCTGCAAGAAGCCCTTTATCTGTATCAGGCGAAGGTGCAAGCCTGAAGAAGGTAACCGTGAAAGATGCCATGAATACTGCTGCGAATATCAGGCAGAAGATAAGCGCCGTGAGATATTTTCCCGTTGTTATAAGAGGTATGCTTCCGGGTTCGTTTTTCAGTGTGTTGTATTTGAAGATATCGGTGAAGATGGGGAAGAATATCATCAGCGCCACACAGGCCCCCGTGAATACAAACGGCATTATCTTTGAAAGGTCTGAGCGTGTCTCTATGCTGAAACCTGCGACATTTGCTATCTGAGGGATGAACAGTACGGCTATCGCTATGAATAACGAGCCTCCGACAAGGCAAATGCGGAAGTATGTGCTTCTGAGACTTTTGAATATCTCTGATCTGATAACATTAACCATTCTGCTTCACCCCTAACAGTTTCATGTAATAGCCTTCAAGAGTTTCCCTGCCGCTGGAAAGTTCCTTTATGGCAATGCCTTCTCTTGAAAATGCTGAGATGATACCATTGCTGTAACCTGATGTGAAGTGGATGGAATCCTTATCGGTAGTGAAAATGGCTTCGGGAAATTCAGATGCAGCTACTCTTGAAGCCGCAGCTACAGAATCCACTGTTATCACGGTCTTCTCTGCGCCTGCGGATTCTATTTCTTCGATATCGGCCTCTTTTATCATCCTGCCCTTATCTATAAATCCGAACTTTCCTGCAAGCTGTGAAAGTTCTCCGAGGATGTGGCTTGAAATAAGAACTGTTGTACCCGATTTCTGATTCAGCTCCCTGATAAGATCTCTTACCTCGATGATACCTTCGGGGTCAAGGCCGTTTATGGGTTCATCAAGGATGAGAAGCTTTGGCGAATGAAGTGTGGCAAGTGCAAGTCCCAGACGCTGTTTCATGCCCAGTGAGAAGTCCCTGAACTTCTTTGGACCTGTATCGTCAAGACCGACAAGCCTGAGTGCCTTGTCTATGCAGCCCTTATCCTTTATGCCTCTCTGTATCCTGTAGTAGTTGAGATTGTCACGGGCTGACATATAGGGATAGAATGAAGGAGTCTCTATCATTGAACCTATCTCACTTCGCCTGACACGAAGTTCACTTTCCGAGCTTGCACCGAGAAGCGATATCTCACCCGATGTTCTGGGGACAAGTCCGAGAAGGATCTTCATTATAGTAGTCTTTCCTGCGCCGTTTTTTCC
Source organism: Ruminococcus flavefaciens (assembly GCA_902792495.1). Taxonomy (GTDB): domain Bacteria; phylum Bacillota; class Clostridia; order Oscillospirales; family Ruminococcaceae; genus Ruminococcus; species Ruminococcus flavefaciens_Z. Next base: position 1,308 of record CADBAC010000050.1, read on the forward strand.
GACAAGACCGTATATCTCTCCTTCCTTTACATTAATGCTTACGTCCTTCAGAACGCTGACATTCTTATAGCTTTTACACAAGCCTTTTGCAGTAATTACGCCTTCCATTTTTAACCTCCGTCCGGCAATTGTTTTCGACGATCCGAGAGATATCTCTCTTTTCATTTATATTATAGTATCTTCTCTGCATTCATGCCACAAAAATGGAGTAAACGATATTTTAGTCGGAGTAGGGGAGTGAACGGTGCTTTTTCGGGAGTGATCGGTATATCGGAACACTTTTTGCGTATTACAACCGAATGACTGAACAGCAGACAAAAAGAAACCGCTGAGAGAACAATTCCCTCAGCGGTTTTAATGTCATGTATCAGAATTTATCTTCACAAGCCGAAACAGCGTCTTTCAGGCAGATTTATGATGACAGGTTCTTACTTTTTAGTCTGAAACTGTGCGAAATAATCATCGCTCTTTACGCTACTGTCTGTGGATGAAAGAACGTAGTAAGCAAGGATGGTTGAAGCGTCACGGGCATCGATGATATCATCCTTGTTAACATCAGCGGCCAGCTTTATGGTATCTGTGAATGTGCCCGGCTTGCTTGTGGATGTACGGGCATATTCAGCAAGCACCGTAGAAGCGTCACGGCCGTCTATGATATTATTGCTGTCAACATCTCCGAGAAGATACTGAGGAGCAGGCTGTGTGGTCGTAGTAGTTGTAGTGGTGGTTGGCTGTGGAGTGGTGGTAGAGGTAGTAGTTGTTGTAGTGGTAGTCGTAGTAGTTGTGGAAGTTGTAGTAGTTGTGGTGGTGGAAGTCGTAGTAGTAGTTGTTGTTGTCGTTGTCGTAGTAGTAGTTGATGTCGTCGTTGTCGTAGTAGTGGATGTAGTAGTTGTTGTTGTCGTTGTTGTCGTTGTTGTAGTAGTTGTAGTCGTCGTTGTGGTAGTAGTTGAGGTAGTCGTAGTTGTAGTAGGTGTTGTTGTAGTTGTAGTAGTTGCGGCTGTAGTAACAGAAGGCTCGATTATTTCAATGTATCCGTCTGCATATGAAGCATTTGCTTTGGTCAGCTGTGCATCGGTCGAAGGATTTACAGAGGAGTTTATACCCTTTGTGAAAAGCCATGTCTGCATCAGGCGGCCGTCTTTGTTGTCTTCATTGTTGGTGAACAGGTCGTGCCTGAGTTCGTTTTCAACATAGGCAATATCGATAGGGTAGACGTCGCCTTCCTTAGCGTCGGAAGGAAGTCTGAAGCTGAGAGTCATGAAAGTTCCGTTTCTGCCATTGTCTCCTGAGCCTATGGTAGCGGCAAAACATCCGGAATTTCCGATATTATCTGAGTAGAATTGCAGATTTGAAACCGCATTTCCGCTTTTTGCGAATTTACCGTCATCGTCTGCGAGAGGGATCAGCCTTTCGTCCCAGTAGATATGCAGACCTGTTGTACAGAAGGCCTTTTCAGCGTTCTCGACGATGATATCAACCGTAACAGGCTGATCCAGCTTGTCTGCATGAACCGTGACAGGCTTTGCGTATAATCTGGGCCCGCTTGAGGGCAATTCACTCTGAGAGGCGCTGAGGGCTGCTTCGTTTCCACGGTCGGTTGCAGCGTAAGCGCTCGGTGATGAGAGGAGAGCGGCTGCTGCTGTAACGATTGCGGCAATTTTTTTACTGAACATAATAACCATCCTTTACTGAATATATTTTCTATATTTTACCACATTACGGTGGACAATTCAATACTATTTTGTGTATAGTGCTGTGCAGAAATTGTTTTTTTATGATTTGTACAAATAATTGCGATTTTCATTGGCTAAATTGCCGTAATCGTTCATCCAGGCTCATATCTTCGGTTTTGAAGCTGTGTAAGTATTGACTTTATATGGCAAGCTTTGCTATAATATGTATAATAGTATGTTTCTCTGTGCACAGGGAAAAGAAGGAGGTCAGGATATGGCTCAGTGGGATAAGGAATTTGACGATATCGATTTTTACGGCGGTGAAGCTTTCTTCATCATGGACGACTCACAGAATATGATAGAGATACGCTATCATGACGGTATGTTTATAGATGTGGGACTTGACAGCGACAACATCTATAATATCACAGTGCTTGGCTCAAACGACAGCGAGGGACTGAATTCTCCGCTCTGCGTGGTGAAATTCTCGGAGAGGGAAAAACTCCATGACAAGCTTCAGGAGATAATCTGGCGCTTCCGTGAGGGAGTAAAAGATGATGACGAAACCGAAAACCGTACTGCGGAACTTCTTGATAAGTATGGTCTTGACTTCATGAACGTTCCTGCCGGCGAGATCAGGGAACTGCTTACCGTGGAGCTGAAAGCCCCTGCGGATGCCGAGTACATCAGGCTCCTCTGCGCTTATCTTTTCTGCGCAGGCGGAAAAGAGGATGCTGAACTTATCAGAAAGGCCAAGTATAAGACGAATATGGACATCGGCGCCATGATAGACAAGGAGTGGCTCACAAGCCTTGAAAACGGCGGGACCGCTGATGATGAGACACGCTCCCGTGACGAACTTATCGCTGATATCGTTATGTACTACATGGACTATGAGGATAAGCTTCAGTGGGATTAAGGCCGCTCTCTCTGCATTATAATTATTGGAGCTGATAAATTGTTTCTGGAAAATCTGCAATTCAGTCTGAATGCTACCGTACCCGTTTTCCTTATGATGGTATTCGGCTGGTTTGTGAAAAAAATAGGTCTGCTGGACGACCACACCACATCCACATTAAATAAATTCGTATTCCGCACACTTCTCCCTGCGCTGCTTTTCATGGATCTTTCCACAGCGGATTTCCGCTCGGTCTGGGACGGCCGATTCGTGCTTTTCTGCATGGTGATAACTCTCATAAGCGTGGGGATAGCCTGTCTGTATTCCCTTATCCATAAGGATAAGCACGAGCGTGGCGAGATAATCCAGGCTTCTTACCGAAGCAGTGCGGCAATACTCGGCATAGCTTTCGTCAAGAATATCTACGGAGAGGCTACAATGGCGGCGCTTATGATAGTGGGTACTGTTCCGCTTTACAATATAATCGCCGTTACAGCGCTTTCCCTGACATCTCCCGAAAAGGGCGGACGCAGCGGAAAAAGTCTCTTTCTCAATACCGCAAAAGGCATCGTTACCAATCCCATAATCATAGGCATAATAGTCGGCATGGCATGGTCGATGATCGGTATACCTCAGCCTGTCATACTTCAGAAGTCGGTGTCTTACCTGGGAAATATGGCAACTCCGCTGTCACTTATCGCTCTCGGTGCGTCATTCAAGGCTGAGGAGGCTAAGGATAAACTGCCTGTGACCGTGGGAATAGTCTGCATAAAGCTGCTGCTTTTCTGCGCACTTTTCCTGCCTGTGGCTGTGCATTTCGGATTCAGAGGCGAAAAGCTGATAGCTATTCTGGTAATGCTGGGAAGCGCAACTACGGGAAGCTGCTTCGTTATGGCGAAAAACTTCGGCCACAAGGGAAGCATAACTGCTCTGGCGGTAATGCTGGCAACTCTCGGAAGCGCCTTTACTCTTACGGGATGGCTTTTCCTGTTGAAGACTCTCGGCTGCATTGGCTGAGCAGAAATGATATGGATTCAGTGCAAAGCCGTCAGGCGGGCTTTGTGCGGTGTTGCCTAAAAGCAAAAAGGGAACTTGATAAGTTCCCTTTTTTTATATAGGCTATTATTCCTCGGGCTCTTTAATCTCGCCTACGATAGGGAGAGGATCGATTCCCTGTCTTGTATAATAATCGGAAAGTGCCGATCTTACAGCCTGTTCAGCAAGTACAGAGCAGTGTATCTTTACAGCAGGGAGTCCGTCAAGAGCCTCAACTACGGCCTGATTTGTCAGCTTGAGAGCATCGTCGATGGACTTTCCCTTGATAAGTTCGGTAGCCATAGAAGATGTAGCTACGGCCGCACCGCATCCGAAAGTCTTGAACTTAGCGTCTGTGATTATGCCCTTGTCGATCTTCAGATACATCTTCATGATATCTCCGCACTTAGCGTTGCCGATCTCACCTACACCGTCTGCGTCCTCTATTTCGCCCACATTACGTGGATTTGAAAAATGGTCAAGCACCTTTTCACTGTACATCATAATGATCTTACTCCTTTATATTTTCTTGATTATATCATTTCGCTTTATAAGCTTTTTCAGATTGCTGTCGTCATTTGTCAGCAGAAAACCTGCAACAGCGCCTTCTGCGACCTTATCGCATTCATTCCTGAACTGTTCTATTGCGGCTATTTCAGTTTCCAGCAGATCATCTTCGCCACGGCATATCGCTATACGATCGCCGACCTTGAAAACTCCGCCTGTGACTGTTCCCGTTACAACCATGCCCTTTTTCACGATAAAGAACACCTCGTCGATAACAAATTCCGCATAGGATTCATCTGTAACTCCGGATTCCGCCATATATACATTAGATTCGTAGTCCCTGAGTTCTCTCTCGTCATCTGTCAGCAAACCGTCTGTTTTCGGTTTTCTGCTGAATATCTGTTTAAGAAAAGCTTTCACTGATACTGCTCGCCCTTCATCATTTTCTCCCATACAGGTGACATTTCACGCAGGCGCTCAACTACCTTAGGCACTACCTCAAGGATGTAGTCAACGTCCTCGTCAGTTACATCCTCCTCGATGGAAAGGCGGAGTGAACCGTGTGCAATTTCGTGCTTCAGACCGATAGAGAGAAGAACGTGTGACGGATCAAGTGAACCTGATGTGCAGGCTGAACCCGATGAAGCGCAGATGCCGTTGAGGTCGAGCATAAGAAGGAGCGATTCGCCCTCTATGCCCTCGAAAGATATATTGAGGTTTCCGGGGAGACGCTTGTCCCTGTCGCCGTTGAGACGAGTATAAGGAAGCTTCAGCAGTCCGTCGATAAGTCTGTTTCTTCTTGGAGTGATGATAGCTGCCTTTTCGGCAATATTCCTTGTAGCTGCTTCAATGGCAACACCGAGACCAACTATAGCAGGAACATTTTCAGTGCCCGCTCTCTTGCCTCTTTCCTGACCGCCGCCGTGGATGAGATTCGGGATGGCTATGCCCTTTCTGATGTAAAGGACACCGATCCCCTTCTGAGCGTGTATCTTATGGCCTGAGAGGGAAAGCATATCTATTCCCTGCTTGTGGACATCTATCTCCACATGACCTACAGCCTGAACAGCGTCAGTGTGGAAAATGACCTTCTTCTCGTTGCAGATAGCAGCTATTTCATCGATAGGCTGGATAGTGCCTATCTCGTTGTTTGCGTACATAATAGTGACGAGAGCTGTATCCTCACGGATAGCCTTTCTCACGTCCTCGGGGTCGATAAGACCCTTGTCGTTTACGGGGATGTATGTTACCTCGAAGCCTTTCTTTTCAAGATATTCGCAGGTATGAAGAACTGCATGGTGCTCGAAAACAGAAGTGATGATGTGGTGAAGAATATCTCTCTCGGCTCGGCACCCAGTGCCTTTGCGACTTTTTCTCTGGCAGTTTCAACGTCTTTCTGTGCGTCACGACCCAGTTTGTATATACTTGAAGCATTGCCGTAAGCTGTACGGAAATGCGGAAGCATAGCATTCAGAACTTCCTCTGATACAGCGGTAGTTGCAGCATTGTCTGCGTAAATAAATCTCTTTTCCATCTGTGAAACCTCCGATTCTATAGCGAATATTTATCACGCTGCTCGACAGCAAGCCTGTCACAGCGCTCATTCTCAGGGTGCCCTGCGTGTCCCTTTACCCAGTTGAAGGTAACGTCATGTTTTTCCAGGAGAGGCAGGAGCATCTCCCAGAGGTCAACATTAAGTGCCGGTTTTTTGTCGGATTTTATCCAGCCTTTCTTTTTCCATCCGTAGACCCAGCCCTTTGTTACACTGTCCACCACGTATTTGCTGTCAGTGGTCAGGGTCACCTTGCATGGCTCTTTGAGGGCAGAAAGCCCTGTAATAACGCCAAGAAGCTCCATACGGTTATTGGTGGTGGCACTGTCGCCGCCTGAAAGTTCCTTTTCGTATACCTTGCCGTTGGCAGTAAAACGGAGAACTACTCCGTAACCGCCGGGGCCCGGATTGCCGCTGCAGGCTCCGTCAGTAAATATTTCAACTGTTTTGATATGTCTCACCTCTGAAAATTTATCAATATATATTTTATCGTATAAATGATGGAAAATCAACATATGTTACCCACAGTAAACCTAATTTTTGTTTGTATATGCAAACATATTATACCTATCATATTGCTATACAAAGGCTTTTTCCATGTATTTCGCTGTCAGGACAAGCAAGAAAATTCAAAAGTC
>CADBAC010000051.1 GCA_902792495.1 Ruminococcus flavefaciens
TTGATACTCCCGACGGCAAATGGTACGGTCTCCTCTTCCAGGATCACGGTGCAGTCGGACGTATCCCCTCTCTCGTTCCCGTAACATGGGTGGACGGCTGGCCGATGATGGGTGTTAACGGCAAGGCTCCTGTTACCCTCACTATGGACACCGACATTTATAAAGGCTCATCCCTTGCTTGTTCCGATGATTTCAGCTACTCCTCCAACGACCTGAAGCTGGAATGGCAGTGGAACCACAATCCCGATAACAAGTCATGGTCAGTCACAGAGCGTGACGGATGGCTGAGACTTCACAATAATTCAAAGGCAACGAACCTCCTCAACGCAAGAAATACGCTGACTATGCGTACTGAAGGTCCTGCCTGCAGCAGCTACATCAAGCTGGACACCAAAGGCATGAAGGCGGGCGACTACGCAGGTCTCTCCGCTTTCCAGTTCAACTACGGAAATATCGGTGTTTACGTCAACGACAGCGGTCAGAAGAAGATCTACATGGCAAGGAACGGCGGTTCCGACATCGCTACAAGCTCCAACAAGATCATCGCTGAGGCTAATATGAGCGGCGACGAGGTTTATCTCAAGATAGACTTCAAGTTCAACGATGTCAAGTCGGATATGAGTTCTTCCAACAACATCGACAAGGCTACATTCTACTACTCCACAAACGGCTCCGACTGGAAACAGCTCGGCGAACAGCTGGGCATGACATACGATCTGAAGCTGTTCACAGGCTACAGAAGCGCTATCTACAGCTACGCTACAAAGAACACAGGCGGTTATGCTGATATCGACTTCTTCGAGTACAGCAAGGCCGAGTGGAATCCTGCAACCTACACTGAGCCCGATCCCAACGGCTATCTGATGCACTCCACATTTGAGGGCAAGACTGACGGATGGTCAGGCAGAGGTGCTGCATCTGTTGAAAGCACAAGCAAGGAGCATTTCGAGGGCAGTTCATCAGTTTACGTTTCAGGCAGAACAGCTTCATGGAACGGTGTTACTCATGCTCTCGGCTCCAAGATCAAGTCAGGCACAGAGTACAGCTTCTCCACAAATGTAAAGTACACAGACGGTCCCGATGAACAGCTTTTCTTCTTCACTTTACAGTATGAGGACACTGACGGCGAAGTTAAGTATGACAAGATAGCTAAGGGCTACATCCGCAAGGGCGAATGGGCTCAGCTTGCAAATACAAATTATAAGCTCCCTGCAGGCGCTACAAATATGCAGATTTACGTTGAGACCGAAGAAGGTGACAGTGATTTCTACATTGACGATACTATCGTTGCTGAGGCAGGCCGTCAGATCGAAGGCGCAGAAGCTGCCGAATCCGCAGACGTTCAGTACATCCCAGGCGATATCAATTCCGATGGATGTATCGATTCTTTCGACGTTATCGCAGGCAGAAAGGGCATCATAAACGGCTTCACAAGTATCGCTGCAAAGAAGGCTGCTGACGTGGACACTAACGGCACTTACGAAATAAACGATCTTGTGCTCATAAACAAGTTCGTTCTCGGTGTTAACAAGGATTTCGCTAAAGAAGAACAGCCTTCCGAGGAAGTCGTACAATCGTCAGGAATGACACTTAACGAATATACCTCACTGGTAAATGAGAAAGTCGTAAATGTTGAACCCAGCGATTCCCACAGTGAAAAATCAGGTGTACAGTACGGCACTGTCAAGAGCGGCACATACTTCTCGACCACCTGCAACCGAAATAAGCCTTACAATATCCTCCTCCCTGCAAACTATGACGAGAGCAAGAAATATCCTGTTCTTTATGTAATGCACGGCTACTGGGAGAATCAGGACAGAATGATAATCAAGGGCAACGGTGTAATGGCTACACGTCAGATAATCGGCAATGCAATTGCTTCAGGTGAGGCCGAGGACATGATCGTGGTATTCCCATACATCTATTCCAGCGCTACTCAGGAGAACTGCTCAGCTATGGATGAGCCCAATAATCAGGCTTACGACAACTTCATCAACGACCTGACAAAAGACCTGATGCCTTACATTGAAAAGACATACAGCGTCAAGACAGGCCGTGAGAATACAGCTATTACAGGCTTCTCAATGGGCGGACGTGAATCACTTCTCATCGGCACAAAGCGTCCCGACTTGTTCAGCTATATCGGCGCTATCTGCCCTGCCCCGGGTGCTTCTACTGACTTCAAACTCGGAACAGAGAACGATCCGCATCTGATCTTCCTCACAGCAGGTGATAACGATAAGACAGTTTATACCGTTCCTTCCGGCTATCACAACGATATGGAAAAGAATAATATCCCTCATATCTGGCACTATGTTAAGGGCGGATATCACGGAGATAATTCGATCCACGCACATCTTTACAACTTTGTAAGATACATCTTCAAAGCGTAACGATACTGAAAAGCGCAGCACCCAAACAGTGCTGCGCTTTTTATAGTTTATTCTGTAGTCATACCCCCGTTTCATTCCTATTTATGTTTAAATCTTGTAGTAATTCATCAGGTTAAATATTGATACTTGATATGTCAACGATGACGGCTTCATACTTGTGTATATAACGGATATGCTCCAACAAAAAACTCCCACATAACTGCGTGGGAGTAACTTCATATATCGATGATAGTGCCGGTGGCGGGGGTCGAACCCGCACGGTGTTGCCACCAACGGATTTTGAATCCGTCACGTCTGCCAATTCCATCACACCGGCATAATGATGATCCAAAGCAATAAGACATATCAAAGAATACAAATCTTACAGCTTCAAAATACACGATAAAAATATTATATCAAATCATTTCAAAAATGTCAAGCAAAAGAAGAGTAATTTTACCAAAAAGTATAAAAGAACCGAAATGTCATAATAAATTTATCAAAAAACTGATAATATTACATCAACAACAAGTATGTTAAAGTACAGACTATCGTTTCTATTTGTACGAACAAATTTCCTCATTTTGTCCACCAATTATTTGTTTTGTGAGTTGAATTCAATTCACATATTGTTTATAATTAAGATATAACAAAGGGGTGATAAAAAGCTCCGATGTTAAGACCGTACTACGGTGCGGTTCCCATATACGCAACGCATTACGGAGCTGAGTTTCCCCCCTCTCTGCTCAGCTCCGTACAAACAGCGTATGATACTTGTTACAAGCGACACTTTTTTCCCTCATATAAACTTCACTCCACTTTGCTGTAATTTCTAAGTTACAATATAAATAATATACGTCTGAATATTATTAATTATGATAACCCTCTCAAAACGGCGAAGATATCTGCACATTTTTTTGCCGCACGGGTTAAGAACTTGTATGGTCAGCAGGTATTTTCGCCGCCGTTCAGGTTCGCAATAAATTTTCAATATGGTGGATAGCCCATATCTGAAATGTAATAATTCTTCAGCTATCCTGTTCAATGTAAGGGAACAAATCAGAGGAAGCCGTGCTCGGATGGGTGCGGTTTTTCTTTTGCCTTTTTTTAATTGACTTGATGTTAAAGCTGTGTTATAATAAAGATGTTCGCTTTTGTAAGAGTGATCCGAAGAATGTCAATGCACGAACCATGCTCATTTTTTGCGGGAGGTGTAAACATCAGTAATAAATTAAAGCTTTATATCTTAAAACTGCTGACAAGGATAGCAGCTTTTGGTTTTCTTGCCGCATTGTATCTGAAAGACAAAACTGAAATGACAGACTTTCTGACCATGGACATATTCAAAAGTATCACTCCGCTGCATATAATCTGGGCAATGTTCATGGTCATAATGGTTTCCCACCTCTTCCCCAACAAGCTCAGATCAATGGCACTTCTCAAATCAAAGGAAAGATCATACATCCCTGTCGAAAACTATTCGGAGTTCGACCTGCTGAAATATGTTCAGAAACAGAATCAGACCGCATGGACCGTCATGCTCGTCTGGCTTATAATGAATGGCATATGGGCGCTTGTGTACCTTCTCGGTATTATTGGCGAAGCCGAACTCTTTCTGCTTACGGGTTCCTATTTCCTTTGCGATTACATATGCATACTCTTTTTCTGCCCCTTCAGATCGAAGATCATGAAAAACAAATGCTGCGTAAACTGCCGCATTTATGACTGGGGCCACTTCATGATGTTCACACCTATGCTGTTCATCAAGAATTTCTTCTCATGGAGCCTTTTCTTCACATCTGTCATCGTTCTCATCAGGTGGGAGATCCTTTATGCAAAGCATCCCGAACGATTCTGGGAAGGTTCCAACAAAATACTTCAATGTGCTAATTGTCGGGACAAGACCTGCAAATTCAAGCACTGATCCCGATAAATACAGTATCAATCAAGACGATCAAGAAAGGACTTTTTAATCATGTCACACAAAACAACAGAAACCTCTTCCCGTGGAGGTTTCGCATCAAAACTCGGATTCGTACTTTCAGCCGCAGGTTCGGCTGTAGGACTGGGAAACATCTGGAGATTCCCCTACCTTGCCGCTAAGTACGGCGGAGGATTTTTCCTGCTGGTTTACCTGATATTCGCAGTCACTTTCGGTTTCACCATGATGGTGACGGAAATAGCCATCGGACGCAAAACTGGAAAAAGTGTTATCGGCGCATACAAGGCCGTTAACAAGCGATTCTCCTTCCTCGGCTATCTTGCCGCCATAATCCCGGGACTCATACTCCCTTACTACTGCGTTATCGGCGGATGGGTGCTGAAGTACACCACATCATTCATTACAGGAAACGGCAAGGACATGGCAAATGCTACCTTCACTTCCGTTGACGGTTCTCAGCTCACATTCTTCGAGAACTTCATCAGCCATTTAGGTCAGCCTGCCCTGTTCTTCTTTATCTATGTTGCGCTTACAGCAATTGTCGTTATCATGGGCGTTGAAAAGGGAATTGAGAAAGTCAGCAAAATACTTATGCCTGTGCTTCTCGTCCTCATTATCGCTATCGGCGCTTACACGCTTTCCCTTGACGGCGCAGGTGCAGGACTTAAATATTACGTTCTCCCGAACTTCAAGGATTTCACTGCCGAGAAGCTTCTCAGGACCATTGCAGGCGCTGTCGGACAGCTTTTCTATTCAATGTCTATCGCTATGGGTATCATGGTAACATACGGCTCTTACATGAGAAAAGAAGATGCTATCGAAAGTTCTGTACGTCAGATAGAAGTATTCGATACAGCCGTAGCATTCCTTGCAGGCCTCATTATTGTTCCTGCCGTATTCGTTTTCTCAGGCGGTGACGCTGCTGCTCTCAATGCAGGTCCCGGACTTATGTTCATCACTCTCCCTAAGGTTTTCGACGCAATGCCGGCCGGTCAGTTCATCGGAGCATCATTCTTCATTCTCGTGGCTCTTGCCGCTCTTACATCCTCTATTTCCCTTATGGAAACAGTAACTGCTGTTGTAATGGAAAAGTTCAAGATGAGCAGAACCAAAAGCTGTATCGCCGTTGTTATCGCTACTCTTGTAATAGGTATGCTGTCCGTAATGGGCTACAGCGTATGGGATACAGTCAAGATTTTCGGTATGCAGATACTCGATTTCTTCGACTTCTCTACAAATAACATCATGATGCCGATACTCGCATTCCTTACCTGCATAATGGTCGGCTATGTCGTAAAAACCAAATACATCGAAGATGAAGTCATGCACGGTGAAAAACAATTCCGTTCAAAGCTGATGTACAACGTTATGATAAAGTACATATGCCCCATCTGCATGATACTCATCCTTGTAACACCTTTTGTATTCAAAAATCTTTGATAATTCAATAAGCGAGGTAATATATGAGAATACGTCACAAACCATGGGCTAAACCCGAACTTGAATCATGTTCATTCTATGTAGCAGATCCGCAGAAACAGATCGGTCACTGGCGTGAGCTTTTCGATGAACCCGAAAAGCCGCTCTATGTTGAACTCGGCTGCGGAAAAGGCGGATTCATTTCACAGGCAGCCCCTGCGCATCCCGAAGTCAACTTCATTGCTATGGATATAAAGAATGAAATGCTGGTACTTGCAAAGCGTAAACTTGAAGAAGCCTTCAAGGAAAAGGGCACTGTCCCCGACGGCAATGTCCGCATAGCTATCCAGAATATTGAAAGGCTCGAACTTGCATGGGATGAAAATGACCGTGCAGACCGTATCTACATCAATTTCTGCAATCCGTGGCCGAAGAAGAAGCACAAGAAACGCAGACTTACTCACACCCGTCAGCTGATGAACTACAAGAAGTTCCTTCGTGGTGAACTCTGGTTCAAGACCGACGATGATGAGCTTTTCGAGGAAAGCTTTGAGTATTTCGAGGAAGCAGGTTTCAGGATAAAGTACAAGACTTTCGATCTCCACGCAGAAAGCCCATACGAAAACTTTGTGACTGAACATGAGAATATGTTCACCGAAGAAGGCAAGAAGATAAAGTTTCTCATAGCCGAGCCTATCAGGGAGGATCAGGATGGAATTTGAAAAGCACTTTGGTAACTTCACAGTTGGCGGCGGCACACTCAAAACCGCAGGAAAAGGCGATATCTCTGTCACAGAAAAAGTGCCGAAGCATATCAGGACAAAACATGACCCGAAGGAGATCGCAGTTTCTGCTGTCAAAGCCGCTGCTGTTACAGGTCTGGTACTCCTGAAATTCAAATCCGACAAAAAGAAAAAGCATCGTGACTGAAAAACTCCCGAAAGCCTAACCTCGGTACTCTTATAGAAGTTTTACACGTTTCTATTGAGGGAAACCCTTTTGAAAAAGGTT